>CALZLE010000029.1 GCA_945788205.1 uncultured Desulfuromonadales bacterium | reverse complement strand
TCAACGCCGTCGCCGAGAAAGGTCTTTTCTATCCGCCCGATCCCGGTTCGCAGAAGATTTCGACCCTGGCCGGCAATGTGATGGAAGATGCTGGTGGCCTGCGCGGTCTGAAATACGGCGTCACCCGCGATTACGTGATGGCCCTGAAATGCGTGTTGCCGGACGGCAGCCTGCTTTCTACCGGCGGCAAGAGTGTCAAAGACGTTGCCGGATACGCATTTAAAGATCTCCTGGTCGGCTCCGAAGGCACTCTGGGCCTGATCACCGAAATCACCGTCAAGCTGATTCCACCCCCGCAAGACAAGCGGACCTTCCTCGCCTACTTTGATGATATCCAGGTTGCCGGCGCTGCGGTCAGTAAGATCATTGCCGCCAAGATCATCCCATCAACCATGGAGATTATGGATAAAGCGACCATCAACTGCGTAGAAGATTACGTCAAGATCGGCCTGCCACGACAGATGGCGGCACTACTCCTGATCGAAGTCGATGGCCACCCGGCGATGGTGGCTGAGGAAGCAGAAGGTGTCGAACGGATCCTAAAAGAAGTCGGCGCCGCAGAGGTGCATGTCGCCAAAGATGCCGCAGAGGCAGCCGAGCTGGCCGCCGCTCGCCGGACTGCCCTCTCAGCCCTGGCACGCGTTTCACCCACCACACTACTAGAAGATGCGACAGTGCCACGCTCGATGCTGGCCGAAACTTTCGCCCTCATCGAGAAACTGACTGAAAAATACCAGTTGACCGTTGGCACTTTCGGCCACGCCGGAGACGGCAACCTTCACCCAACGGTCCTTTGCGACGAGCGCGACGAAGATGAGATGAAGCGCGCTCATGCCTTTTACGACGAACTCTACGAGCAGGTTCTCGCCTGGGGCGGCACTGTCTCCGGCGAACATGGCATCGGTATCGCCAAAAAAGAGTACCTGGCAAGGCAGATCGGCCCCGGTGGTGTCGCGGTGATGAAACGGATCAAGCAGGCCTTCGATCCTGAAGGGATCCTGAATCCGGGCAAGATCTTTGCCGACGATCAGGAGTAATGCCATGGTCAACAAAGAAAAATGTGGCAATTTTACTGAACAGGATGCACCAAAATACGAAGACACTCTGCAGTGCATGCGCTGCGGTTTCTGCCTGCCAACCTGCCCAACCTTTGCTTTAACTGGCCGGGAACGCTCCAGCCCGCGTGGCCGAGTCGCCCTGGCCCGAGCGGTTGCCGAAGAAAAGTTGGAGTTCACCCAAGCCGTCAAAGAGGAAGCTTATTTCTGCCTCGATTGCCGCGCCTGCACCACGGCTTGCCCCTCTGGTGTAAAAGCTGGCGAGGTGATGGAAGTCTGCCGTAGTCAGGTTCATCAGCAGCAGCCGCTGCCAAAATGGCAAGCTGGGTTCCGCAGCTTTATTTTAGAGAAGATGCTGCCGAACCCTGACCTGCTGGAAACCTCGATGCTGCCGGCACGGCTCTATCAGAAGCTGGGTGTCCAGTGGCTGGTTCGAAACAGTAAACTGCTGAAATTGGGCCCGAAATGGATCGATAAAGCCGAAGGAATGATGCCGGAAATGCATCAGCCATTACGTCAGCGGATCCCCGAGACGACCCTTGCCAAGGGGGAGAAACGGGGCACCGTCGCCTTCTTCCTCGGCTGCGTCATGACCCTGATGTACGCCGAAGTCTCCAAACAGACGGTTCGGGTCCTCAGTCACCAAGGGTTTGATGTTATCACCCCCAAAGAGCAAAAGTGCTGTGGTGCTCCGCACCTGACCGAGGGCGATCGGGAGACGACCCGGCAGATGGCAACCCACAACCTCGACCTGTTCCTCGATCTGGATGTCGATGCCATCGTCACCGATTGCGCTGGTTGCGGCAGCGCCCTGAAGGAGTACGAAGAGATCCTTCACGAGCGACAGGACCACGCCCGGCTGGAACTGTTTCACGGCAAGATTAAAGATGTCAGCGAGTTTCTGGTTGAAGCTGGACTGCGTACCGAAGACCTGTTGCCGGTCAACAAATCAGTCACCTATCACGAGCCTTGCCACCTCTGTCACGCGCAGGGGATCAGTAAGCAGCCACGCGATCTGATTAAAGCCATTCCGGGAATTGAATTTCGTGAGATGAACGAATCGAGCTGGTGCTGCGGCAGTGCTGCGACCTTCAGCCTCAAATTCACAGAGGAAAGTCAGCAGATCCTTGACCGAAAACTGAACAACGTCAAAAACACTGAAGCCGATATCCTGGTCACCGCCAATCCAGGTTGTCATCTGCAACTGGCGTGGGGACTACGTGAGGCTGGCATGCCGCAACCGGTTCTGCATTTGATGGAGCTGTTGGGAGAAGCAACTCCGGAATAAACTCTGCTGCAAACAAAGTGATCTCAGCCGCCCAGAAACGCCCGATTCGCTATCCGAGAATTGGGCGTTTTAGTCATCCCTGTCCCCAAGAACCATGCGCTACAGTTGCAAATGTGATTTTCACCACCAGAAACTTGACCAGTCGAAATCGGCCTGCTAAAAAGAATTGATTATGCCTGCTATCTATTTCGGAGGGGATTTATGCGCAAAACTGCAACTGCTCTTATTGTCACAGGAATGGCCCTGTTCGTTATCATTCTGTTCAGCTCATCTCCCGCGAACGCTTTCAAGCGCGGTACTCGCTGTCAAATCATTCGCGATGCGATCACCTTTGCACCGGAAAACCTCCAGCACTATCTGGTGACAAATTTTGAAGCGGTGCACAAAGGAATCCATCATGTTGATCTCCTTGACAAGCGCAACAAAAGCCTGAACCCCTACGAAGCAGAAGATATTTATCGGGCGATTCTCGACAGTATCGAAAAGGGGAAGTTTTGCTCTTACAACACAACCCATCGCTTCGGAGTGCTCGCGGGTTACTTGGCAGAAACTGTGAACCCTGCCAATCATAAAAACTTACGTTACCTCGTCCCTGGCCGTGTTCATTATGATGGCGAACATGCCATCGGCAATATCCATAACAGCCTGTCAAGAATCATTCGCGATTATCGTAATCCGTACCTCGGCCAGCAGCGTCGTGAGGTAACAGATTTTCTCTATAACGTGGCAGTTAACGAAATCGTCGATCACTGGAGCAGCGCTTGGCGCGCGACCGGCCAAGAGGCTGGGGAAATGAAACTCGCAGGCTACGACATTCAAAGGGCTCGACAAGCAGACCTTTTACGCGGCATCAACCTAAAGCTAAAGCTGCCCGGTTGACGAGTTCGCTAATCGGCAGGTCTGCCGATCGAACTGAAGTAAAAGATACCGATCTGCATCCTATCCCTGCGATCGACTATCTCTAACTATTCTCTCCGGAGCAGCAAAAATGAAAAAACTTTTGGTAATTAGCGTACTCAGCATTGTCCTGTCAGGCTGCAGCTATCAAGCATGGTATCAGGGCTTCGTAGAAGGCCAAAAGTACCAGTGCAACAAATTGAGCGGCCAGGAAAGACAAAACTGTATGGAATCGATTCATACCGATTATGATCGCTATGAAAGAGAACGGCAGGAAAGTATCAAACGAACTGACTGAGTAGATTAAAAGTTAATTCGGCAAGATAAAATGCGGTCCTTCAACTGGCGATGAACTGAGAATACCCAGAGTATCCTGAGCCGACAAAGCCTCACCGTAGAGATGCCCCTGGACCTCGTTACAGCCGAGATTACGTACATAGTCAAGCTGCAACAGGTTTTCAATCCCTTCAGCCACCATGTGCAGATTGAGGCCCTTGGCCATCATGGCAATAGCGTCTACAACGCAAGATTCATTCTGATTTTCTTCAATCTCACGGACGAACGAGCGATCAATTTTCAGCGTATTGACCGGGAAACTCTGCAGGTAAGTGAGTGACGAGTAGCCGCGACCAAAATCATCAATAGCCACGGAAATTCCGTATTCACGCAACTGGCGCAGGTTTCTGACAATTTCACTCTGCCCCTTAAGTAACCCCTGCTCCGTCACCTCAAGCTCAAACATCGACGCACTCAACCCAAACTGTTGCAAAGTTTGGATAAACTTCTGGACATACCCTTCCTGCTCCAACTGTATCGGCGAGATGTTGAGCGAAATCTTCAAATCAGGAACACCACGCCGTTTCCACCGCACCAGTTCTTCGCAGATAGACTGTAAAACCCAGTCGCCAATCGGGACGATCAGCTTGGACTCTTCGGCGATCCAGATAAAATCACCAGGGAAAATCAGACCTTTTTCCGGGTGCCGCCAGCGGAGCAGGACTTCCATTCCGACGATGACATGGGTAGATGGCTCGACTTTCGGCTGGAAGAAGACCTCAAACTGATTTTTCTCCAGCGCCAGGTAAAGGTCGCGCTCAACAGAGAGGAAGGTCGAGTCAGTGCCATCCATCGCGTCGCTGTAAAAGCAGTAACTGTCTTTGCCGTTGGCTTTGACGTGATACATGGCGATATCGGCGCTCTGCAGCAAGCTTTCTGTTGTTTCTCCCGCCTTTGGATAAAGAGCAATGCCGATACTCAGGCTGAGGAACAGCTCATGCTCCTTCACATGGAAGGGCTGACGAACCGCCCTGTTGATCTTTTCGGCGACCGACGCGACATTCTCTTTACTTTCCACGTTCGGCAGCAGCAGGGCAAATTCATCGCCCCCGAAACGACAGAGGGTATCTTCTGCGCGCAAGCAATCCAGAATTCGCTGGGCTACCTGCTGCAAGACGAGATCACCCATCGCATGACCGAGAGTGTCATTTATCAGTTTGAAGCGATCCAAATCGAGAAATAGCAGCGCAAATTTCTGCTCAGTCCGGCGCGCATGAGCAAAGACCTGGTTAATCCGGTCATTGAACAGCAAACGGTTCGGCAGGCTGGTCAACATATCGTGATAAGCCTGATAACTGATCTGCGCTTCGGAATGCTTACGAGCGGTAATATCCCGAGCACAACCAAGCGTCCCAACATAGGTGCGCTCACCACTTTCATCATCTTCGTAGATACCGATCGCATTCAGCTCGACAAGCACCTCGTAGTTGTCCAAACACTCAGTCGGCGGACTGGCCGGATTGACCTGTAAGCGGATTTCAGCATTATTGGTCGACCGTTCCCCACCACGTTGCTCGGAGAAAAAGCTGTAGCTGTCATCAGCATTGTGCGAATGAATCAATTTGGAAAAATGAGACCCGATCAATTCGTTGCGTTTATAGCCGAGCAGCTCTTCAACCGTGTCATTCACATAAGTAAAAATCCCCTGCGGATCGAGCATGTAGATAAAATCGGGGGAGTTATTGACGATAAAACGGTGAATCCGCTCCGAGTGGAGCAACGTTTGTTCCGTTTGCTTCAATTGTCGCGACTGCCAGTAATATTCCAGCGTCTTGCCAACAGTCGCCAGCAGCTCTTCGGGGTCGTAAGGTTTGCGAATAAAATCGTAGGCGCCGTTGCGCATGGCACTTTTGACGGAGAAAAAAGAGGACTCCCCGCTAACAACGATGACCTCCGTATCAATTTCGTGCTTTTTGATAAAGCGCAGAACTTCGTGGCCGTCAACTCCCGGCATTTGCAAATCGAGCAGAACCAGATTAAAGCGCCCCTGTTGCAACGCTTCGAGCGCTTGTGCGCCACTGGTCGCCATTTCGACCGAATAGCCACTTATCCGCAACAACGCCTGCATGCTTTCAAGCAGTGCTCTCTGGTCGTCAACCAGCAAAATTTGCGACCGTTTGATTTTATCGGGAGTCAAAGCTCCAGCGATATTCGTTGCCTGCAAAAGCCCCCCTAGGCCCGTTCCTCAGATGGAAAGAAATCCTCTCCACAAGGAATTTGCAAATGAAATCCAGTCCCCGACGCCGACGAACTGTGGTAGCTAATCCGGCCACCCAGGTCATCGACCATGCCCTTGACAATACTCAAGCCGACACCAGCGTGACCAGGCCCTTTAGTACTGACAACCGGCCGGAACAGCTTGTCCTGAACCTGCTGAGCGATTCCGGAACCATTGTCTTTCACCACAATTTCCGCAAAGCGACCGCCACTGGAACAATAGCTATCGCGCGTCGACAAGCTGATTTCCCCACCAGACTCAACTGCCTCGGCAGCGTTCTTCAACAAATTGACCAGAACCTGCTTCACCAGCAATCCATTTGTTGCAACCCTGCTCAGGTCATTCTTCAGATCGAATCTGACTTCAATCTGACGAGGTTGAAAATCCGACTCCTGGAGGGCATCAACGGCTTCATAAACCAGCTGGTTAATGCTGACATTCTGATCCGGAAATGGTGGCAGCTCCTGCTGATTGAGATAATAGGTCAACACGTCGTCGATCCGGCGTACCTCGCGTTTGATCGATACCGGCAATTCACGATGTTCATCTGCGGCCAATAAATGGCTGATGACTTCAGCGTAGTTGCTGATAATCGTCAACGGATTACTCAATTCATGACTGACCTGCCGCAACAGACCGTTGCCTTCTTTAAATCGATCCTGAATTCCAGCCGCGAGTTGAGCCAGAGACTCACTGACAATATGGCCAAACATCTGCAGCCGCAAAGACTGCAGACTCGACAGCTCGTGCTCCGTTTCAACACCCAGCACCACAGCGCCAAGCAAACGACCCTCCAAGCGGAAAGGCTGGCAAGAGAAACCCTTGCTGCCGCAGATCCGCAACAACAATTGATCGCTCACCGATAATGGCTTGCTGGCTTTAAAACTGCTGATTTCTTCACCCTTGACCAGTGCTTGCACAACCAAACTGAGTGAGGCATCCAGCGGAACTTTCAACTCACTGATCAACCGAGGTTGCCCTGGAGCCACAATCCCGACCAGTTGGTCATTCTTATGGTCGACCAGCAGAAAAATGGCCTCAGCTGACGAGCAGTTTTCCAAATACAGGTCACGGGCCTCAGAAACCAGTGTTTCCGGACGGCTGCAACCAACAAGGCGCGCCCGCGCCCCCTCCTGATCAGCGAGGGCAAAAATCAGATCAATCAACTGCCCGCGAGCCGACTTTAAATCTTCACGTTGTTGTTCAGAATTCCGTGCCGGGGCTTGAGACTGATATAAACTTTGCGCCCAACTGAACAGGTATTCGATCTCGCTCCGACGAAACTGGAACAAGCGTTCCGCCAGTTGGATCGCTTCCTCAGTCAGTTGCTGCGGCTGTCGACAGATCTGCTGCGCAAGATGGGCAATTTTCAGCAACTGACTGCAGTTCTCAATATCCGCGGCATCGTTATGCAAAAAACGGATCGCATCGATCAGAAAAGAATCGAGCTTCCAAGGCTCAATCAACTGCTCAGCGATTTGGAGGTGATCGGTCTGATATTGCTCCTGCTCACGCTGAACAAGCTCAGCATGACAGTAGGACTCAACGGCCAGCTCAGCGTATTTGTCACCGTGACGGCCAAACTGCGCATGTAAACCAAGGTTGAGCAACAAGCCACAAAGCTGTGCTTCTTCAACGTGCAAATAACCGACCGTCGGTGACAAGCAACGTGCTACTTGTCCCGCGATGCGTGATGAAAACCAGAGGCCGTTAACGTAAGCCAGATCAGCGGTTGAGAAATCATGTGCAACAATCTGCTTCGCAGCCTGCAACGCAACCCCGGTCAGAACCGGCACTCCCAATTTCTGAATTGCCGAGGTCACCGGCTCGACAGAATCGAGTTGGCTACCACCACCTTTTCTGGCCGCGTGAATGACCCGAGCCGAAAGCGCAGCATCCTGCAGCACGATTTCTGCCAGCGCCTGCACATTCCCGCCGGAGAGACAGGTCTCTATCAGTGTTACCAGAACTTGTGGCATGCAGAACAGGTTACTGGTGTCCTGTTCTCCGTATTCAATTTCAGAACGATCCATAAAAACCAAAAAAAGTCGAAGCAACGACAAATAGAAGATGATGGCGAAAGACCTCGCCCATCAGACAATAATTAGAACTTTTATTATTGAGCAAAATACCTTTTTCAGCAACCGCAAAATAGATAATTTCTCTTAATATCCAGACACTTAGGGCGGTAGCGCCGATCGGGGAAAAGCTCATTAAGGGAGACAAAAAAAGGGCGGCCTTTTCCCTACTCCTCTTCTCACCGAGGTTTCATAACAGCCCGAAAAAAGGACTGTTAAAAAAATCACAGCAGAATGGAGGCCTCATTAGAAAAAAACAAGCAGGCCCTTTTGCCGTGATTTCTTCGTAAAATAATTAGAAAAAAACCTCAAACCCCTCGCCTCAATTCGTCACGGTAGGCCTCGGTGATTTCAGCAAAAACATCCTCACAGGCTAAAAAAGCTTTGACAATTTCAGGATCAAACAGCTGCCCAGACGTCGATAGAATATATTCACGCGCCTGCTCGTGACTACTGGCCGCCTTGTAACTACGCTTGCTAACCAGAGCGTCATACACATCTGCCAGTGCCATCAAGCGGCCCGCCAAAGGGATCCCTTCGCCCCTCAACCCCGCAGGGTACCCCGAACCATCCCAGCGTTCATGGTGGGTTTCTGCCATCTGCCGGGCATAGTGCAGAAAAGCATAGCTTCCCGGATTTTCAAGGACCTCCGCTGTAGAACTAAGCGCAGCGGCTCCGAGTCCGGGATGTTGACGCATAATCGCCGTTTCTTCCTCAGTGAGCTTCCCCTCCTTCGTCAAAATCCGGTCGGGAATCCCAACCTTGCCGATATCGTGCAATGGTGCAGATTGAAACATAATCTCGATATCTTCATCGCTAATTCCATCACGATAAATTGAGTCTTTCTGCAACTGCTCAGCCAAGGCTTTGACAAACCGCTGGGTCCTTAAGATATGCTCTCCAGTCCCTTTATCACGAGTCTCTGCCAAGGTAATCAGGCTGACAATCGTTGCATCCTGTGCCTTCAAAAGATCGTGCGTTCGATGCCGCAAATGCTTGGCGGCGATTCCATACCTCATCAGTCCCAACAAGCCAGCATTCAGGACCAGAACCAATACCGGAACTGTCGGTGAGATGAAATAATGAGCGCCGCTAAACAGAGCTGCCGACCCCCAAACAAGAGCAACAGAGGCCCCCAGAGACAACAGCAACGGAATGCGCAAATTAAAGAAGCTGTACATCCAAACGGACAGAAAACCGAAAAAAAGCACGCTGAGAAACTCAACGCCGCGCGCCCAAACGGGGTGAGAGTACCAACTCTGGTTCAACAAGTTCGAGGCAACAACCGCGTGGACTTTGACACCGGAAAAATTACGATCGAGGGGGGTCACATGTCGATCACCCAATCCAGCGGCAACAGCACCGACAAACACCACGGCGCCAGAAAGACTCTCTTTCGGCAGCTTGCCTTGCAACAAATCTGCAGCAGAGACATATCGGTAAGCCGAGGGTCCGGAAAACCCGAGCAACATATTGCCACGTTTATCAAGCGGAACCTGCCGACCATTCCAACTGAGAACGGTCTCCTGCCTTAAAACATCAAAACGCAGCTGGCTGGCTCCCAGCTTTTCCATTACCGTCGCAAGAGCCAGGCTGGGATAATAATTCCCCTGGTAACTCAGAAGCAATGGCGCCCGCCGCACAACCCCATCCCGATCGGCGACAGCATTAACAAAAGCATTCTGCTTAGCAGAATTCATCAACAGATCAAGGCTAGCTAAAACTCCCTGCGACTCGGCCCACGGTAACGCCTCACCGCGCTCATTTCGCACGACAACACCCGGCAGAGGCCGGGGAGTCCACTGCCGAGTGGAGGCGTTCTCAGCTGAGGGAAGAAACTTGAAACCAAGCACTGCTGGCACATCAGAAAGTGCCTTGGCCAGCAACTGATCATTCTGCTGAAGATTCCGCAGCCAAGCTGCGGCAACAACATTTTCGCTCAGGTCCCTCTGCCGCTCACGCAAAATGATATTAGGGGAAGTACGGTCCTCTTCCGGCATCAACAAATCGACACCAATCGCCGCAGCTCCATGCTGACCGATACTTTCGAGCAACTGCGCCAGCCGATATCGTGGCCAAGGCCACTGGCCAAAACGGGCCAGGCTTTCTTCATCGATGCCAACAACCACTGGGCGATGTTCAAGCTCCTGACCGGGTTGGCGAGAAAGCAGTAGATCGAAAATACGGTAATCGAAAAAACGGAGAAGTTCCGGGGGGTAGAAAAGCAGGACGACAGCGATAATTGTGACGACACAACCACTCAGTAGCAACGAAATTCGGCCCTGTCCCAAGGGGCTCAAACGCTGAGCGACTGACTTCTTTCTGCGAAAATTCACGGCCTGGCCAATCAGTTAGCGAACAATGACTTCAACGCGCCGGTTACGTGGTTCTGCCACTCCATCCGCAGTCGGAATAAAGGGATTGCCCTCTCCATGCGAATCAACATCCATCGCTTGCAAGCTGACGTTACGCTCAGACAGCAAGTCACGAACAGCCTCCGCACGCTGCAGGGAAAGCTTGAGATTGTATTCATCCGAACCGGTTCGGTCACTATGCCCATAAATTCCAATGGCATAGGCCTGCCGTGCGGTGATGGAATCGAGAATTTGGGGCAGCAATTGTTTGGACTCGGCCGTTAACTGAGTGGAATTCTGCTCGAAATAGAGCAGAAACTTGTCTGGTTGCGGTGGCTCTGCCGTAAACAAGCTAGAAAACTCTTGTTCAATCTGGGCCTCGCTGACCTTCACTGGTGCCGATGGCGCAGCGGCCAAACCGCCGACCTTGGTCATCTGGCCCGCTTCGCTCAGAACAGCCCTACCGGCGTCCGTTGACACCTCAACCACACCGACAGAACCGTCCGGGTCAGGCAACAGGATCACCTGACTCTCATGTCCAGAACCGAGCAGCACACCAACAGTGAAAACAATAAACATGAAGACCGGAGCAGCGGCCATCTGTCACCTCCGCAGGAAACAAACCATTAAATATCAACTTTGATCAACAGGCGAGTACCGCGCACAGCGATAGTCGAATCGGGCGTTTCCAGCTTGATCGATTCTGGCGCCAGCTTACCGATCACCCCGGACATGTAGAGAAAACTTCCCTTCAGCATCTTCAGCACCATGGAGAAACGGTTCTCCTTCGGCTCGAAAATAAATTCTCGAACTTGCATTTCACTTTCCGGCCCCAAGGTCAACGTCGTGTCGTCTTTCAAGATCAAACCGAGGCTACTGTTAGCCTTGGTTATCAGGCGATCATCAGCATACACCGACATTCCAACCGTCAACCCAAGCAATTCCCCCTGCCGTTCCACCATCGTCGTTCCGGTCATGGTTTTGACCGTTCCAACGCTATCACTCGCTAAAACCGGACCGGCACAACAGAGAAAAAACACCAGACAAAAGAGCATTCGCATCACAGACCCCTCAAAATCAAACCCAAAACGGTAAAAACTGATTCAGGCAGCGTACGGAAAGATGAGCTTACAGGTTAACAAAAAATATCCGGTTTGTCATACCGATGGGACAGCCCCCCCCTCCGCAGAACCTTTGACAGTAGCCAAAAGCGTGGATATACTCCGCTGAGTAACAAATGTACACACTCAAAAAGGAACAAACAATGATATCCGACCAAACGGCGCAGATAGAGCAGCTAATCGAGCAGATCGATCGCTTCGGCAAAGAAAACCTTGAAGAGATTTTACACAAACTCTTGGAGGCAGTACAGCTATTGATTGTCGGCCGCTATCGCATTTATCTGGAAGACCTGACCCAAGGCGCTCTCACCTGCGTGGCCGCTGCTGGTGGTGAGATTGGCCGAGTGCGGGAAAAATCGTTCCCGATCAATGATAGCCGCTTTTTGATCGCCCAAGTCTATCAGCGACAGGAAGAGCTACCGATCGATGATCTGAACCAACATCCGGAAGATCTGCCGATCATTCCTGGTAGCCGCCGCGCCGGAGCCAGCTACCTGATGCCCCTCACGCACCAGGGACGACCGATCGGTGTTCTCTGCCTCGATCGGGCGCAACCGGGACAATTTCCACCTGAAGCGGCATTGGAGCAGTTGCGAAAACTTCTCATGATCGTCACCCCAACCCTCAACCGGGCGCGTAAATATCACCAGCAGCTGCAACTGGCCCGCCGGGTCGATGAGGCAAAAAAACGCGAAGCAGCCCTGTTTATGGTTCAGTCCGCCGCCCATCTGATCGAGCAAGTCGCTTTGGCTTCGGTGCTGATCCCGGTCCCTGCCTCCGAAGAAAAGGAAGGGACACTGCAGATCCTCGCAGCCTATTCAAAAGAGACTGAAGCGGGGCAACTTTACGAACAGGAACGACTGATCGACCTGAAACCGGGAGAATCTCTGGTCTCACGTTTTATCGACCGGACCGGGGTGATCATCGATGACAGTCTGCTGTCGCCACATTACATTCCCGACCTGAGCACAGAACCACTGCAGAAGCAATTTCTCACCAAAGAGCTGGGACTCAAATCACTCTACATGGTCCCTCGCTTCGACCAGCAGACCCGGCGCCTGATCTGCCTGGTCAACTACTACACCAAAGAGCACTACCAGTTCACCCCCTTTGAGCGCGGGCTGCTCGAATCCCACGCCGAAATGGCTCAGCGGGTCGTCCAGGAAATCGGCGACGAACACCTCGAGGTGCAGATACTGTCGGAGATTGGCGACTTGCTGCAACAATCGAGTGACGGGTTGCAACCATTTTTACGGCGGGTGCTGTCCAAGGCAACCCAACTGATCGGGGCCGACACCGGCAGTATCGCCCTGACGCGCAAGCACGAGGGGGAACATTGGCTGCTGGTCGATGATGCCAAGGGCAACCTGATTGGCGCCAAGAATAAAGACTGGATGAAAAAATACATTCCACCGATCCGGGTCGGTGGACAGGAGCTGCCCGAAGAGCAACGCAGCCTGACCGGATCCGTGGCTGCTTCTGGCAAACCGGCAATTCTTCCCGACACCCAGGACAGATCTGGCAAGAGCGGTTTCTACCTGCAGGTAACTGAAGCGATCCGCAGTGAAATTGCCGTCCCGGTTATTTACGAAGAAGAGGTGCTGGCGGTCATCTGCCTCGACAGCTTGCGACCTCACTACTTTACCGGTGAACACCGCCGGATTCTGCTGATTATCGAGCGTATGATCGGCCATCACTTGGCGATTCTGCAGAAAATCGAACAGCTGACCAGCGAAATTGACCGACTCCGCCAAGACGTCGACTACAAAGATCCGAGCATCTCCTCTTACCGGCTCGGAAATATTATCGGCAACTCGAAAAAGACCCAGACAATCATAGAAACCATTCAGCGGATCACCCCGCCCCTCTGCCAACGACTGGCGATGTGGAAACAGTCGGAAACCCACGACCAAGGTGAATTTCTCGGGCTACCGTCCATTCTGTTAACGGGTGAAACTGGCTCAGGTAAAGAGTTTCTGTTTAACAACCTGTTTACCCAGCTTAACCGCATTTACCGCGAACTGTTGCCCGGCCAGGGAACCCTGCCGCTAAAAAAAACCAACATCGCTGCTTATAGTGGAGAGCTGACCTATTCGGAGCTGTTCGGCCACAAGCGCGGAGCCTTCACCGGCGCCCATACTGACCGCCGTGGGATTCTCGAAGAAGCGCAGGGCGGAGTCGTCTTCCTCGATGAAATCGGCGACGCCGATCCAAAAACCCAAGTGCAGCTGCTCCGTTTTCTTGATAATGGCGAATTTGTCCGCCTTGGCGAAAACATCACCCGCCACTCGCAAACGTTGCTGGTCGCCGGAACCAATCGTGACCTGCGACAGCTGATCGCCGAAGGCAGGTTCCGCGAAGACCTGTATCATCGACTTTCGGAACTGATTATCGAAGTCCCGTCGCTCAACGATAGACGCGAAGACATCCCCGACCTGGCAGTCCACTTCCTCGGCCGCCTGTTTCAGGTCTATCGCCAACCGGAACAGCCAGCGGACGACGCGCCAATCCTCGCGCCCGACGCCAAGCAACTGCTTTCCCGACACCACTACAGCGGAAACATGCGCGAATTACGCAGTATCCTGCTGCGTGCCATGCTGTTTCGCAGCGGGCGCTTCATTCAAAAAATTGATATCGAAAAAGCCCTGCAACCACACAGCAGCAACTTCCCCAACGACAGCAAACAGGCACTGGAAAAACAGCTGAGTGACGAGATCCTGAAGCAGATCAACACGGAAGAAAAAGACTTCTGGCAGGCGGTTTATCAGCCTTACTCGCAGAAAGATATTACTCGAGAAATTGTCATGAAGGTGATTGAGGAGGCACGCCGACAGGGGGCGAACAGCATGCCAAAACTGGCGCGCCTACTGCGTGCTTGCGATCCTGCAGACGACTCGGCGGAAGGACGGAAAACCTTTTTCCGCTTTAAGAATTTTCTCTACAAAACAATTCGGGTGAGCTGATCAAAAACTTTGCAACTGCTGCTCGACCGCCTGTTTGTCGTCTTCAGCCCAAGGGCCGGTAACCACCAGTTTCAACCCATCGCGACAGAACAGCTCGCGCGCAACCTGCTGCAACTGATCAGCCGTCAATTTCTGCAAATCATTGCGGTCCTGCTCAAATGACCGCAGGTAATTGGCCTGCAATCCCCAACCGTAACGCACAGCCATCGCCTCGGTCTGGTCACGAGAAAAATCAAGATCGAACAGGTAACTACGCACCACGGCTGCCAGCTCCTCATTCGAAACTGGGTTATCACGCAGCTCCCTGAGGACATTCAGCAACTCAACCATCGCTCGCTGCAAATTCTCCGGGGCCACCGCCAGATCGATCGCCAGATAACCGGTGTCATCAAGCATCGAACAATTTGCCTCAACCGCGTAGGTCAATCCAAGTTGCTCCCGCAAGCGTAACGACAACCGCGCACCACCACCCCAAGAGAGCAAACGTCGCAGCACGCGTAACGGCAGGGTCCGCTTATCCTGACGTCCGTCCAGTGGGAAGGCCAGCTGCACGCTGATCTGCGAATCGGAATCGGCGACCCAGCAAGCTTGCGGGCCGCCCACAGACACCGGCGGCGCGGGCGAAACATCAGCAACCGACTGAACCGGCCAGTCGGAAAACTCTTGCTCAGCCTGCAACCGGAACTGTTCACGATCGACCCGTCCACACGCGCAAATCACCAGATTCTGCGGGACATACCAGCGACGGTAATAATCTTCAAGAACCGCCCGATCAATTCTGGCGAGCGTCTCCGGTGTGCCGATCAAAGACTCACCCAATGGATGATTCGGCCAGAGCAGGTCAACCATCAGATTATCAAGATTGATCTGCACGCCCTGCTCGTTGTAATCATCACGCGCTTCTTCGAGGATGATCCGCCGCTCAACATCAATATCCTTGAACAGTGGACGCCGCAACATCGACGCGAACAGCGCCACACCTTCGGCCAAATAATCGGGGTGCAGCCGGGAATGGAAACAGGTGGTCTCGGCGTCAGTTGACGCATTAACTGCGCCACCGATCGCCTCAAAAGCGCGCTCCAACGCAGTACTGTCGGCATATTCGGCAGTGCCACGAAAAATCATATGTTCAAGAAAATGAGAAATCCCCGAAAGCTCGGACGGCTCATTCCGGCCACCTACCGCAAGATAACAGACCAGCTCCGCAGCATGCAGTTGTGGCATCGGTACGGTGACCAAGCGGACGCCGTTGGCGAGAGTATCGACAAAATAATCGGACATACAGACCTGCTTATCCTCTCTCCACCGAAGCAATACCCGGAGTTGAGTCAGTGTAAAAAAAGAAAAGGCCTTCCGGAGAGGAAGGCCCTCTATACAACTTATATCAGTGCTATTGCTGTTTAGTTAACAACTTCGCAGCTTCTTTGGCGTGATAAGTAATGATCAGATCGGCCCCCGCGCGCTTCATACCGAGCAGAGTTTCCATAATCACCCGGTCACCGTCGATCCAACCTTTCTCGGCAGCGGCTTTGACCATTGAGTATTCGCCGGAGACATTATAGGCGACCAGCGGCAGATCGAAGTTATCTTTGAGCTCACGCAACACATCGAGATACGCCAGCGCCGGCTTAACCATCAGAAAGTCGGCCGCTTCGGCAACGTCCTGATTTGCTTCTCGCAGTGCTTCCATGCGATTGGCCGGGTCCATCTGGTAGGTACGCCGGTCACCAAAGGCCGGAGTGCTATCAGCAGCATCACGGAACGGACCGTAGTAAGCGCTGGCGTATTTAACTGCGTAGCTCATCACCGGGATCTGCTCGAAACCGTTCTCATCGAGAATATCCCGCAACGCAGCGATGCGACCATCCATCATGTCAGAGGGAGCGACAATATCAGCGCCAGCCTGCGCGTGAGATAGCGCCTCTTTTGCGAGCAGCTCTAAAGTCGAATCGTTCTCGACATCCTGATCTTTGATGATCCCGCAATGTCCGTGATCGGTGTATTCACACATGCAGACGTCGGTGATGACCGTTAACTCCGGAACCGCTTCCTTAATGGCGCGAATCGTGTTCTGGATAATGCCGGTTTCACAGTAAGCATCGCTACCAACCGCATCTTTGGTTTCTGGAATCCCGAACAGGATCACTGCCGGAATCCCCAGCTCGTGAACCTCTTTGGCCTCAGCAACGATATTTCCAATCGACTGCTGATAGATACCAGGCATCGAAGGAATCTCTTTTTTGATGTTCTCACCAAAGGCGCTGAACATCGGGTAGATCAGGTCCTCAACGTGCAAATGGGTTTCGCGCACCATGCGACGGATATTGGCGTTACGCCGCATCCGGCGGGGACGATAACTGGGAAAATACATGATCAACTCCTAAAAAATAGATTGTTCTTTATTGTTGATAATACTGAACCATCGCCGCAACCAGATCGTCGAGGGTCGACTTCCCCGGTTCCAGCGCCACCTCAAAACCATTTTTACGAATAGTTTCCGAGGTAATCGGGCCAATGGAGAAAAACTCCGCTCTGCCCTGCAACTTTTTCAACTCATCACCAAACATCGCCAACAGGTTATCGAATGTTGAGGAGGAACTAAAACAGATCGCGTCCAGCTCACCTTCGCTGAGAAGATGGCGAATCATATCCTCTTTGCCGGTTGGTCGCACATTCTGATACGCCTCCGGCGCAATCACTTCAGCACCTGCTTTTTTCAGCGCTTCGATCAGAACCGGACGCACCACCTTGGCACGTGGATAGAGGAAGCGATGCCCCTCAACACCGGCCGCAAGCAGTTCCTCAACCAGCCCCTCGGCCTGGTAGCGGGCCGGAACCAGATCTGGCCGCAGGCCGCGCTGCGCTATCGCTTCAGCGGTTTTCGGACCGACGGCAATCAGTTGAATCCCGGCCAGACTGCGCACATCCAACTTGTTTGCTGTCAGACGCTCAAAAAATGCCTCGACCCCATTTACCGAAGTCAGAATCAAACTGTCAAAATCGGTCAGTTTCTGTACCGCTTCATCGAAGGGCCGCAGATCGTCTGGCGGAGCGATTTCAATGGTCGGAATACAGATGGTCTCGGCGCCCTGCTGTTGTAATTTCTGGACAAAATCCGCTGCCTGCGCCCGAGGTCGGGTGATCAAAAAGCGCTTGCCGAACAGCGGCAAATTATCGTACCAGCGCAGCTCTTCACGATACTTGACCACATCACCGATGACAATCACTGCGGGCGGCTCAAGCCCTTCACGGGCGACATCCGCGACAATTGTCTCCAACGTTCCAACCAGCGTTCGCTGCCGTGGCAGGGTCGCCCACTGAACAACCGCCACCGGCGTCTGCGGTGAACGGCCATGTTTGACCAACTGCTCGCTGATCAATTTGAGATTGCTCAGCCCCATGTAGAAAATCAGCGTGCCGAGCCCGGTCGCCAGTTTTTCCCAATCGAGACTGGAAAGCTTGCGTTCCGGCCGTTCGTGGCCGGTGAGCAACGCCAGACTGGTGGTCACATCGCGATGGGTCAAAGGGATTCCAGCGTATGCGGCAGCGGCAAAACCAGCAGTTACTCCGGGGATCACCTCAAACGGGATATCACGCTCTTGCAGGTAGGCCGCTTCTTCGCCGCCTCGCCCGAAGATATATGGGTCGCCACCTTTCAAACGCACCACCTGCAATCCGGCAGCGGCTTTTTCGGCCAGCAGCGCGTTGGTCTCTTCCTGCGGCAGGTGATGATTACCACGGACCTTGCCGACGTAGATTTTTTCCGCATCGCTCGGGGCATAACCGAGCAGCAGCGGATTGGCCAGATAGTCGTAAATCACCACATCGGCCAGTTCCAGGCACTGCTGCCCTTTGAGGGTCAAAAGGCCGGGGTCTCCCGGTCCCGCTCCGACGAGATAGACTTTTCCTGAGGCCAAAAGCGCTATTCCTTCTCTTCGAAAGTCTGGCAACCGTACACTTCGTTGAGGATCGGTCCGGCACCGTCTTCGAGCAACTGATTGGCCAGTGCAACACCGGTCTCGTAGGACTGATCGACATGGCAGGTGACGGTTTTCTTAATCATCTGCTTCCCTTCGACGTCGGAGACCAAGCCGGTTAATTCCAGCTGATCTCCGGTCACGGTGCCAAAAGCGGCGATCGGCACCTGACAACCCCCTTCGAGGGTCGAGAGCACAGCCCGCTCTGCGGTGACCGCGTAAGCGGTCGGCGGATGATTGAAAAAGTCGATTAAATCGTTGGTAACATCATCAGCGAGACGACTTTCCAGGCCCAAGGCACCCTGGCCGATCGCCGGCAGGCAGGTCTTCTCATCGAAATACTCACCGATCTGCTCGCCGAAACCGAGCCGGTGCATCCCAGCGGCAGCCAGAATGACGGCATCCAGGTTATCGCTTTCAAGCTTACCGACCCGCGTCTGCACGTTGCCACGGATATCGACCATTTCCAGATCAGGACGCAGATTCAACAACTGAGCTTTCCGGCGCAGTGAACTGGTCCCGATGCGACCACCCTGACGGATGTCGCCAAAAGAGTTCACGCCGTTTTTCAGCACCGCAATATCGCGCGGATCTTCCCGCTCAGTGATACAACGCAGCCCGGTTCCTTCGGGGAAAAAGGTCGGCACATCCTTCATCGAGTGAACGGCGATTTCGATCTAATTGCGCAGCATCGCTTCCTGAATCTCTTTGACGAACAAACCTTTTCCACCAACCATCGCCAGCGGCACATCCAGAATCTTGTCCCCTTGGGTCTTGATCTTGGTCAGGGTGACTTTCAGGTCAGAATATTTTTTTTCCAGCTCATCTTTGACCCAGTTGGCCTGCCAAAGTGCGAGGGCGCTGGCGCGGGTGCCGATGCGTAAGGTACGGGGGGCCATAATCACTCCTTTAATTTTCGTCCGATCCGGCAGCGGTTTTCAGCTGCGGGGCATCGG
>CALZLE010000028.1 GCA_945788205.1 uncultured Desulfuromonadales bacterium | reverse complement strand
TGCATCCCGACCCGCTGCGTTGCTCGGCGGTTGAATATGGCTCAATATTCTCCCTTCTCGCGCCTTGCGGGTCGGGCGCATCGGCACCCTCGATCCGACGCAAGACTTCCGCCCGGCTGTACTAGGTTGATGCAGGCATAATACTTACAACAAAGGGGACAGGCGTTTTTCACGCCTGCCCCCTTTGTGTTTTCAGTAGCCAGAACTTTTTAAGAATGGCAATCGAGCCAAGGAAAAAAAATACCAAGGACAATGGTTAAGGCAATCCGTAAGCCTTAGCTTCAATACGCACCCCTCGGGTCAACCGGGGGGCGCTTGCTTACCGTTCCTCATGACAAGCACACAGATCTCCCTTTCCGCTCCCATTCAAGTCGCAATGGCGAGAACATCCATTTTTCAGTGCTTTGAGCAGCGTCAAATCACGGGACAGCTAAGAACGCCATACACCGGTTACTTCTTCTTTTTCGTCCGGTATTGTTTATAAAGGAAAAATTCAAACATTTGGATTGCAATTGCAACGCAAAACAACACCAGGAAAAATGTACCAATACCTTTCATTTTTCACCTCGATGCGGTTTCAGTTTGAATCTCTCTCAAATCTCGGGACTCAACCCTCCTTTCTCCTTGAAATGAAGATCCCTTTAGGAAACGAACCTCTGCCCCCCCACCTACTATTCTTTGCCTACCTTCATGATACACCAAAAATGAACTACCTCTAACCTCTTTTTTGCGAATACGCCGCCATTTGAGATTGCACTGAACGATATGCTCTTTAAGGGGAACGAAGGCCAATAAGGTCAGCTCAGCGAACACCGATGGTCCCGTTATCCTCTCAAAGGGCTGCCGCATCCCGGACAAGGATCAGCAATTATGTTGTCGGATTTTATGGCCGAATCTGCCTGCGCTGAGGACTGATTTCACCCCGGCATTGTAGACACTTGAGAAGTGTTCTTCATTTCGGTCATGAACTGGGCGCTTCTCAGCACAACCGAAAAAGGTCTCGTTACAATCGATAACTTCACCAACCATAGACTGCCACCTCATCTACTCGGTAGAAAGAACCACACCTGGACCATGGCTTATTTTTAACTATTTAATCAACTTGAAGATCTTGACATTATAAAAAAAAAATCGTATTCGATTATCAATCATTTTCAATTATATTTTTCATTTCATCACCACATTGTGCATTGACTGAACCTAATCAGGCGACTGAAAAGGAAGTAACCATAAAAAGGCCATATTGGGCTATTAACATGTGACAATAGTCAAATAAGATTCTAGAGGAGGGAAAGCAGTTATGAAATTGGCAAGACTGAGGATTTTATCCGCAATTCTTATTACCTTATGGATGGTTGGGACAGGCTACGCAGCCATCCCAACCACAGAGCGAGAGGCTTTGATCGCTCTCTACAACAGCACCGATGGCGATAACTGGATAGATAATAGCGGGTGGAAGGAAGGGCCGCTGGAAACTGACGGCTTTGGTGCAATAGGTACTGAGTGCAATTGGTTTGGGATAATCTGTTATGGGGCGAATGAGGGAGTCCTGCAGATTGATTTGTTCAACAACAATCTTGTCGGGCCAATCCCAAGTGGTCTAAAAAACCTTACACAACTAGAAACACTTTGGCTTGGACGAAATCAGTTGTCTGGACAGATACCGCCCCCACTTTCAGAGCTATCAAATTTAAGAAAGATTGAACTTTATTCCAATCAACTGATCGGTCAAATTCCACCAGAATTAGGAAATCTCCAGAATCTTTCCGATCTCCGCCTTTATGGCAATAACTTATCGGGGGATATTCCCCAAGAGTTTAAGAACCTTTCTAACCTTAACTACTTATCTCTTTCGGACAATCAGCTAACGGGTAATCTTTCCTGGTTAAGTGATTTACCTCTCTTAGGAGATATCAACCTTGGCAACAACAAATTCTCGGGGACTATTCCACCAGAGCTGGAATTTCTTACAGACCTTTATCGAATTAATTTGTCTGGGAACCAACTAACAGGGAATATCCCCCCGGGCTTGGGAAATTTACCCAATTTAAAATTCTTGGATCTTAGCTTCAATCAACTGAATGGGAGCATCCCCCCCTCATTTGGAAATCTATCTGTTCTTATCCAACTAAACCTTCACGATAATTATCTGAACGGTGAAATCCCTCCAGAGTTAGGAAATCTATCAGTTTTGCAACAGTTTTTTTTGGGCCATAATCAGCTGATGGGCACAATCCCCAGGGAGCTGGGGAATTTAGCAGATCTTGCATATTTTGACATAAGGTCCAATCAATTGGCTGGAGAAATCCCCTTTGAACTATCTAACCTTACAGGACTCACATATTTCTCCTTAGGTTGGAACGCTCTCTACACTAAAGATCCAACCTTAAAAAGTTTTCTGGATGCAAATCAAAGCGGCTGGGATCTAACTCAAACAATTGCACCCGATAATTTCGAGGTTTCCGGGCAGTCAGATGGGACAATCTCTTTGGCTTGGACGCCAATTCCCTCCACAACAATTGCAGCTGGTTACGAAATTTATTATTCCATATCGGCTGAAGGTCCTTACACCTTAACAGCAACATTATCCAAATATGATTCGAGCACCCTTGTCGACAACCTTGAACCTGAAACACAATACTTCTTCCGCACACGCAGCTTTACCAACAGCCATACTCTAAACAAAAATAGGGTTGTTAGTGAATATACACCCGTCGTTTTTGGCACAACAACTGGTACCCGTGATGTCGAGATATCGCCGTTGGGCCATGATTTTGGTTTTGTCAAAGAAGGGACCACAGTTTCTCAGCTAATCACTATTTCTAATATTGGCACTGCTGATCTGACGATTGATAACATCACCTTCCAGGCTGGAAGCAGCAGCGACATTACCATATCCTCTCTGCCGACATTGCCGCTAACCCTTGCTGCAGGGGGAAGCGAGCAGGTAGAAGTGAGTTACACCCCCTCCTCTCTTGGCCTGGTTTCGGCAAATTTGGCAATCTGGAGTAACGATCCTGACGAAGGGGTGGTCGGGGTCCCCTTGACCGGAACGGGCATCAACAACCCTCCGGTTGCAAACGCTGGCCTGGACCAGACCGTTCACGTCGGCACGCTGGTCAACCTGGACGGCTCGGGCTGCACTGATGCAGATGGAGACTATCCGTTAAGCTATGCCTGGCAGGTCATCAACATGCCCGCAGATAGCATGGTAACCCTCTCGAGCGCCGACTCCATCAGTCCATCTTTCACCCCCGACCTGGTGGGAGATTACACCCTGGAGCTTGTCGTCACCGACAGCTTAGGTCTTGTCAGCACTGCAGGGGACCGGGTTGTGGTGAGTACCTACAATTCGGCACCGGTCGCTGATGCCGGCCCTGACCAGGCCGTTACCCTGGTCAACTCTCTGGTCACCCTGGATGCAACCCAAAGCTATGACGATAACGGCGATACTTTTGAAATCCTCTGGAGCATGGCTGGAAAACCGGTCGGCAGCGCCGCTGTTCTTTCCGACCCAACCGCGGTGCAACCCCAGTTCCTCGCAGATGTTCACGGGGACTACGTCTTCTCGCTCATTGCAACGGATATCTTCGGAGCCGAAAGTGCCGCTGACAGTGTGACCGTGTCCTTCGAGAATGTCCCCCCCGTGGTTGATGCCGGAATGAACCAGACTGGCGGCACTGGGGAGACCATCTACCTGGACGGAACAAGAAGTTCCGATGCCAACAACGACCCCCTGACCTACAACTGGAGCTTTGCCTCGGCCCCGGTTGGAAGCGGTGCAGCTCTCAACGATCCGTTTTCTGCGCAGCCAAGTTTTACGGCAGACGAACCTGGAGCCTATGTTTTAAGTCTGGTGGTCAGCGACGGCCTGGAGAGCGCTGCAAGCACTGTCGAAATAATGATTGTTGCCAATCCAGTGACGGTCACCGACGTTCTGGAGCAAGCGGTGCAGGTCACAAATAACCTCGATTCAGGAAGCTTCAAGAACGATAAACAGAAAAATACCATGACCAAGAAGATCTCGGTTGTCATTGATATGATCGAGGCGGCAATTGCCGATGTCAATGGGGGGTTATTTACCGAGGCTCTGAACAAGCTCGAAAACGATGTCCTGAAAAAGACAGATGGCTGCGCCGCAAGTGGTGCCGCTGATAAAAACGACTGGATCAAGACCTGTGCAGGGCAGCAGGAGGTCTATCCCTTCATCATGGACGCGGTCGAGAAGCTGAAAGCGCTGTAAAAAGCTTAAAGTGACCTAGAAAAAGGCCTCGCCTCTTCAGAGACGAGGCCTTTTTTCGTTTGAATGCCCCCGGTCTTAAGATTCTGCGGGTATGGGGTTTGCCGTTATATCGGCCCAGCTCTTCCACCACAGGGGGCCAGCTAAGTCCATAAGGGGGTCTTTCCTCCCAAAACTGCTCAACTCCCCACCTCCGAACGGGCGAAGGAGAGCGAATCGGTCAACCAGTCGTCGGTCTGCAGAACCGTCTTCCGCTGGCGAAAGGCCAGGCGCTGGGCGGCCTGTTGCGCAAGAGTCATGTTTTTTTCGGCAAGGACGCCCGCACCCGGCCTGCCTTTGGCGATCGCTTGTGCCAGCAGCCGACGGGCTGGCCCGGGGGTGAAGCGCTGCAGAAGTTCATCATCCATGCTGACATAGGCTCGCACGCTGCCCGGCTCGCCCTGTCGGGAGCAGCGGCCGAAGAGCTGCCGGTCGATGCGGCCTGCCTCGTGCCGCTCCGAAACAATGACATGCAGGCCCCCTAGCTCGAGGACGCCTTTGCCGAGCTTGATATCGGTGCCCCTCCCCGCCATGTTGGTAGCGATGGTGACGGCGCCAGGGAGACCCGCCGCCGCGATAATCGGCGCTTCTTCGCGGTGGCGCTGGGCGTTGAGCAGGCGAAAGGGGATGCCGTGCGCTGCCAGCATTTCGGCAAGGCCCTCACTTGCCGCCACGTTTCTGGTACCGACCAGCACCGGCCTGCCTGCAGCATGACACTCGCCGACCTCCTCGGCAATCGCCTGCCATTTGCCCTGCCGGTCGGCGGTGATCCGGCTCGGCAGCACCTTGCGGATGCATTTTTTATTGGTGGGGATTGCCAGCACCGGCAAATTGTAGATATGCCACAACTCGCTTGCAGCCTCTTTGGCTGTTCCGGTCATTCCGCCGAGCTTACGGAACAATCGAAAAAAACGCTGAAAGCTGAGCCGTGCCAGGGTTTCGCTGGGGTCTGAGAGGGGCAGCCCCTCGCGGGCCTCGACGGCCTGGTGCAGCCCCTGGCGCCAGGTGCGCTGCGGCATGAGGCGGCCGGTGAATTCATCGACGATGACCACCTTGTCGTCTTCAACCACGTACTGCTTGCCCCGCTGGTACATCTCCCGGGCGGTGAGCGCTGTGACAATGAGCTCCTCGCAGCGAGAACCGCGC
>CALZLE010000027.1 GCA_945788205.1 uncultured Desulfuromonadales bacterium | reverse complement strand
CCCTCTCAGCAAATTGGCACTGACCACCGACATAAGGAAAGGTATAACTACTGTCGATCCAAAGACCGGCCTCGGTAAGCGCGGCGAGGGTCTCTTCTGAGGCCCCCATATTTCCGGCTCGAAAGGCAATCGGGCGGGTCCCGGTCCAGGTTTCCAAAAGATCCGCGCCGGCGACGATGATTTCTCTTTGTCGCTCACGACTGAGGTCCGCCATCTGATCCGTTCGCTGATAGTCCTCTCCACGACGAAACTGACCATAATGAACATGGTTTGGATGGACATGCAGTTGTACATCCTGGTTATGCTCGAGCAGAAACCGAGCTACCGGCTCAGTCTCGCCCGGATAGCCAAGTTCATCGTTGAAGGGCTCGAGAAAAAAGGTCGCAGCAAGATTAGAGCGTTTCAGAATATCGCAAATCAGCGGGACGCCAAAGCGGTCCTGCCCATACTCGCCCATCATTCCCAAACGTGGCGAAATCGGCTTTAGGTTTGGGTCCTGCCACGCTCCACCCATACTACATTCGACATCGAAGGTTATGAAAATTCCGGGGCCATGCATGCGAGAATCCCCTTATTTCTTTAAATTTTTGTATGTGAATTCAGCAACTAACGGCAAGTGGTCCGATCCATAATCTGGCCCTACCCAGGTACGTAACGGCGTTAATCCAGGCGTGGACAGGATATGATCAATCCGTGCCGTATAATTAAAGACATTGATCTTGGTGCGCTTGGTGTGACCATAGCCTACTTCAGTTTGGCTGTAGGAATTTTGAAATTCAGACCAAATGCTACGATAGATGCCACTATCGACGACCAGGTTAAAATCCCCAGCAATGATCTTTTCTGATTCGGGAAAACCTTTCAACCACATCGATAGTTGTTTGGATTCCTGCCAGCGCTTAGTTATCATTCTTTGGGTTTTATCGATCTGACTAAGATTAAAGATTGTACTCCCGTTAAGGATGCCCTTCAAAGCCCTTCGCGGGGTCAGCATATCAACACAGACAAACCCAACGGGACCATTGGGCGTTGCGATGACGCAATATAATCCACTTACACCCACTCCTCGCATCAATATCTCGGAACGGATGATAGGATAGCGCGACACCACGACGCTAGTCCTGGCCCGCTTGACATACCAGTGTGAAGGGATATCCCAACGATTGGGTGCTAATTCTTGCACCGCGGCAATATCAGGCTGTATTTCATCAAGCAGTGCTGAGAATTCTTCTCCACTTACATTCCATCGTTCAACATTGTAAGTCATCACCCGCAACGCCGGGTTCTCTGCAGCCTGCTGGCTGTTCAAATGAAGGTTGAGGCCCATTAACGGCCAGACAATCAGCAAGGCGGTCAGAGCAAGAGGCCACAACCATTGTTGTCGCCACAACAGTGCGAAAGGCACGAAAACAAGCAGCGGCATCGCGTAAATCCAGCGCGGGCCATACAACAAAATGGTCCCGAACCACCACCTGTCACCAGAAAACCAGATGATTGCCAACACGCCGATGACCGCAACCAGGTAACCATAAATGAACAGATTAAAAACATTTGTAATTAAACGCATAAATTCTATTTTTTCAATTCAGAGCTGGTTGTTTCATCCACTGGGTTGCCGATAATATCATGTCCGCGCGCACCTAATTTCTTCAGCATCTGCTTAAAATCAACCAAAAATGGCTGCGGGTCTGACCAAAGGAATGAATCATCTTTCGTCCAGGGGCCGAAATTCCAGATAAAGCTGGCTATAGCCGCCCAAGGGCTCAAGTGGTTCTGGCCGGGGGGAAGTTCATCCTTCCTCAATTGGCCTAGCAGCCAGTTGGCATCACCACCGAGAATCCGGGTTCTATAGTCGAGTCGATAATTTCCACGGCTCATTTTTTCGGGTTCAAAATGGCTTTGCCACGCTAGAAAGGGCGCCTCAAATCCGGCCTTGACAACAGTGGGCAGCCCACCGCTGTAGCGGGGATTCACTTCCAGAAAAATATATTTGTCAGTCTCGGTGTCGTAGTGATATTGAACTCCCGCAATTCCGTTGTAATCAATCGCTTTCAGCAGTTTGATCGTGTCACGAATCAGCGGTTCATGGTTACAACTGATCCGCTGTACGGTAACCCCACCCGCCAGCGGCATATGGTGCTCGCCGATATAATCTCCCCAGCCGAAAGCCTCACCGTTGTGCATGAGAATCTGCAGGTGGTCTTCGGCTCCGGGGTGATATTCCTGAACAATGACATTATCGGCATAGCCCTTTACCTGCTCATACAACTTTTGCAACTTATCCGGCGTTTCTGCGTAGGCCGCTTTCCAGGGGGCTTTTCCGCCAGCGGTATTCTGCTTATTGGTCCGCAGGACCAGGGGAAAGGTTAATGCATCCCCTTTGCCGTCAGCCATCAGCTCGTCCAACCGCATCCCGTGAGCGACAGGGATCTCCAGCTCAAGGCAGAGACGGTGCATATAATCTTTATCAGTTGCCTTGTCGAAAGCTTCCCGTGAGGGGGAAAACAGATGAATAGCAGCGGCATCCAAGCGATCCCGAATGGCGATCAGGGCATTATGATAACCTTCGGAAACCGGCATGATCGAGCCGATATCCAACTGTTCGGCAAGTTGCAGTATCTCTTCAGCGAAACCTGGCTGACTCGGGCCGCTGGTGAGCATCCAGGCACTGGTTGCGTAACGACTGTGCGCCGACTGACCTTGTGGAGAGTTGACGATGGCGTGGACTTCGACTCCATTGCGGGCCAGGCTGCGTACAACCCAGAGGCCGACCTGGGTATCACCGACGATGGCAAGCACCCGACGATTTCGATCATGATGGGCAAATTTACGCTTAATAGGCTTAACAGGGACCATGCACCCTCCTTAAATTTTTCGGATGGCATTAAACACTTTGACACTCAAACACATTGGTGCAAAACACTTCTTACATCTTCTGCCACTTGGTTCCAATTCCGCACGCCACTCTCACGAACCACATCAGCCGCAATCCATGATTTGCCCAAGACCTCTGCCACTGCAGCGCGCAACGGCTCGACCTGCTCAGCTGGGACAATCCGGCCTACCGCGGGGACAGGAAGAATATCCGGTACTGCGCCGACATCTGTCGCGATAACCGGCGTCCCGCAGGCCAAACTTTCCAATACAGCGTTGGGACAACCTTCGCGGTATGAGGCCAACACACTGGCGTCTGCAGCGGAAAAGTAGAGTGGAATCCGCTCGTAAGGCTGGGCTCCAGGAAAAATCAGCCGCCCTGCTACTCCAACAGCGCGAGCGACCTCACGCAGCCGTTCTGCGGAACCTCCCTGCGCGGCGCCGCCGACAACTACAAGCCTAACATCATTAGGCATTTCGGCAAGTGCCTGGATCATTTCATGATGACCTT
>CALZLE010000026.1 GCA_945788205.1 uncultured Desulfuromonadales bacterium | reverse complement strand
CGTGTAGCAGATTAAGTTTCTGTCTTGTTTTCATTCTTGTCACTCCTATAGAGCAGGGGCTGTGCCAAGTCGGGAAATCTTTTTTTGCATATTTTTTAACTGTTCGTTATTACATGAGAAAAAATACGTTTGAGGGGTTTCGTAGCCTGTTTTTTCGACTGTATATTGTATATGAGAGACATACACTTTAGGTAGAGGACAGGGAGGGTTTGTGTTTTTTGTCAGCTATTAAGCTGTTGATAATATTAGGGTTGTGGCTGATTTGTTCAGAAGATATATAAAATAATCGGGGAAAATATTTTATTTATTCTCTTTTTGCCGTAGTTAGGATGGCGTCGATTTACGAATAACGAGTGCTTCGGGACATCGAAAAAAGACCTTAGAGCCTCTGCAGCATTTGTTCGCACAATTTTTCAATCTCCGACCGGTAACGGGGCATATCGATGAGTGTTTCAAGGCGTGCGAGCGCTTGCGGGATATCGGGATCAAAAGGGATGCGGGCCGCTATTGTCCCATCGCAATCAGCTACGCAGCGCTCGAGCTTAGTTGAAACATTGGAGTCGATACCGGCTTTATTTAGCAGAACTAGATGGGGCAAACGGAAGTGGTCCATCAGCTTGGCAAGTCTGCGGTAGTCGGAGAGTCCGCTCAGGCTTTCTTCCAGAACGACCAAAACCAGGTCGACCCCGGTCAGACTTGAGATTGCCTGGCAGCTCGTGCCGGGAGGCCCATCGATCAGGATGATGCCAAAATTCTTTGTTTGGGCCAGCTCCATTGATTGTGCGCGGGTGGCAGCGATCAGCTTGCCGCTGTTGTCGGCGCCGGGGTTAAGGTCGGCGTGTATGAGATAGCCATTTTCGATGCGACTGAAATATTGAGTTCCGCAACGATACGGGACCGTGTGAATGCTCTGTGATGGGCAGATCCATACGCATGCGGCACAGCCTTCACAGTTGTTATTGACAACATAGTTTCCCTGCGAGGAGATGCTGATTGCATCAAAAGCGCAAATTTTTTGGCACTGTCCGCAATGGCTGCAGCTCTCCGATCTGATTTGCGCGATATCCGTTCCGAAGAAAGCGTCTTCTTCGATTCTTTCTTCGGGTTGCAGGAGGATTGGTAGATTTGATGCGTTAACGTCGGCATCAACAGCGATGACCGCCGGAAGGAGTTTTATCAGGGCAGCGGCCACTGAGGTTTTTCCTGCTCCGCCTTTGCCACTCATCACGGCTATCTGTTTCATCCCGTGTTGCTCCCCGACTGAACCGCTTGCACTAATTGTCGAAAGACTTTGGCATCGGCCCGGCTTAAAATCTCTCCCTGGATTAGGTGTTTATGATAATCGCTCCGTAACGGGATCGATGTGGCTAGTTCGAGTTGCTCGGCAGCGAGAACGGTTTTCAGCTCTTCATCGCCCAGCGATTTGTTGGCGATGGCGATCAGTGGTTTGTTGAGATCGCGTAAGATGTTGAGCGCCTGTAGCATATCGTGGATGCCGAACGGAGTCGGCTCAATAACCAGAATCACGAGGTCCGCTGGCTTGATTGCGGCGACTGCCGCGCAAGAGTTTCCGGGAGGTCCGTCAAGAATAGCCATGTCAGATTTGTCAAGCTGCCGAGCAATATCCTGAATCAGCGCAGTGCCGCGGGTTGAGCCGATTTCGAGATCGCCGATGACGACCTGCGCTCCGGTGCGCGAAGAGATGCCACTGCGAACTTCCCCGATGACAACCTGCTTGTAGCTGATCGCGCCAACCGGGCAGACTTCACGGCACAGGTTGCAGCTATGGCAGAGGTGATCATTCAGATAGATTTGCTCGCGAATCTTGTACAGGGCGTTGAAACGGCATTCCTGAGTGCAGCTTCCGCAACCGTTGCAGATCGAGTTGTCAACGACTGGATGATTGACAAACGACGATCGGGTCTCGTCGATCAGCGGCTGTAAATAATGCTCACCGTTCGGTGCATCAACATCGAGATCGTAATAGTCAGCACCCAGAATGTGAGCCAGAGAGGTGGCAATTGTCGTTTTGCCAGCTCCCCCTTTGCCGCTAACAACCGAGATAATCACTTTCAGGCTCCGCCGCCACAAACCTGATCCTGCTGGATCGGGCCGAGTTGCCCCTGTAGATAGGCATTGACCGTTTCCTGAACCGTATCGCCGTGCCCGGAATAAACATGGATGCCTTCATTCTGAAATCCAGTCAGTGGTCGACCGCCGATGCCTGCCACCATGACTTTGTTGACGTCCCAGCCTTTCAATAGCCTGACCGGTACCGAGCAGCCACCAACGACATGGCCGCCGTTCCGCATCGATTGCACCGAAACGACATCCTTTTCGGCAATATCGACCAGCGTGTAATAGGCACATTTGCCGAAGTGGCCGGAGCGAGGTGCGGTCATTCCAGCATCGCTGTCAGAGGGAATCGCAACGCGGATTGCACCGGGAGCAACAGGCTTTGATGGCGGAATTTCAAGCTCTGTTTGTGGTTCATCTGTTTGTGCCGTCACGATATTTTGCAACGCTGTGGTTAGAACCTCTTCAACTGTGCCGGTGGTTTCTTCCTTCACTTTCACGCCTGCCTTTTTCAATGCCTCGGCAGCTTTGGGGCCAACTTTCCCGGTATAGAGGGCGTCAACGCTCTGTTCCGCCATCAACTGGGCCGCACTGGTCCCGGCGCCGTTGCCAGCACTAAAACCTGCAGAATTGTCGTAAGCGTAAACATCCATCGTTTCACTGTCAGCGATCATAAAAAAGGGTGCCCGGCCAAAGCGAGAGTCTACTTGAGCATCAATGCGGCCTTCCTGGGCGGTCACGGCGATTTTCATTATTTATCTCCTTGTTCAGTAAGTTTAAGTAGAATCGTTGTGTGCATATGCACAATACGCCCGAAGTTTTTGCCTGTCAAGGTCGTTTTTTGTCGGTTAAATCGGTATCGAAAGAGAGTGATAACAGCCGCAGAAAAAGAATTTTCGCTTGTTTTTACAGGTTCTTCGTGATAATAACTGTTCCCCTTGACATGGTTTTTGGGGCGAGGCGGCACAGCTTGAAATGAGTTCTCTGACAGAGCAGGATCAGCATTTTATGCGGCTGGCAATGCAGGAAGCTGTAGCTGCAGAAGCTTTGGCCGAAGTACCGATCGGTGCCTTGGTGGTTAAGGATGGCGAGATCATCGGTCGCGGGCATAATTTGCGTGAAACCGATCAAGATCCAACTGCCCACGCTGAGCTGATTGCCATCCGGCAGGCGGCAGAGTTCCTCGGCTCGTGGCGCTTGATCGATTGTACCTTATACGTTACCCTTGAGCCCTGTGTTATGTGCATGGGTGGGATCATCTTGGCGCGAGTTCCTCATCTGGTTTTCGGTTGCCGCGATCCCAAAGTCGGAGCGGTTGGTTCAATTTACAATTTTTCAACCGACGATCGTTTCAACCATCAGGTCCAGGTAAGGGAAGGGGTGCTGCAGCAGGAATGCAGCGAGCAGCTCAGCAGCTTCTTTCGTAAGATACGGGAGCAGAAAAAGCAGCAAAAACAAAATAATAAATAAAGTTTGGAGGGGTGTCCGAGAGGCCGAAGGTGACAGACTCGAAATCTGTTGTCCCGCAAGGGACCGGGAGTTCGAATCTCCCCCCCTCCGCCATACTGAAAACGGGGAGTTGCTATTGTGGCAATTCCCCGTTTTTTTGTACCTCTTGCCTTTCATGTCTTCATCCCATAAGATTTTATAGTCCATTTTGGGGAGGCATTTATGATCCATCTTGATCGTCGTCAATTCATCCGTTCCGTTTTTCACAGTGCTCTTGCCGTTAGCAGCCTGCCGGTTCTCGATTTAATATCGGCTCCACTTAATGCCGCTGATTCTTCCACAATTGCGGTCAGAAAAGGGCTGAATATTCCCTTGCTGGTTGATGAGACCTTAGCTGCGCTCGGTGGAATCGGTCAGTTTGTCAAAGCCGGAGACCGGGTTGTGGTTAAGCCGAATATCGGCTGGGATCGCACGATGGAGCAGGGGGCGAATACCCACCCGGAAGTGGTCAAGGAAGTGATCGAGCATTGTCTGGATGCTGGAGCTGTGAAGGTGCAGGTGTTTGACAATACCTGTAACGATCCGCGCCGTTGTTACGTGCAGAGTGGTATTCAGCCGGCAGTAGAGTCGCTACGTAGTGATCGGGTGCGGATTGAGCATATGGATCGACGCGCCTATCAGGAAGTGGCGATAAAGCAGGGACGGGATTTGCGTCGTTGGGAGTTTTATCGTCCGGCAATCGAGGCCGATAGTTTCATCAATATTCCGGTGGCTAAAAACCATTCGATCTCCACTCTGACTTTGGGGATGAAGAACATCATGGGGGTGATCGGCGGAAATCGCGGGCGCCTGCATCGCAGGATCGGCGAAGCAGTGACTGACATCAATATGGTGGTTCATTCCGATCTGACGATTGTCGATGCGACTCGAATCATGTTGGCAAACGGACCTCAAGGCGGACGTTTATCAGATGTTGAATGGCGTAATACTTTGATCGCTTCGAGCGATATTGTTGCCGCAGATAGTATTGCCGCGACTCTGTTCGGCTATCGGCCGGAGCAGATACCGACAGTTGTGGCCGGGGCCAAACGTGGTCTTGGTGTGATGGAGCTTGCACGGATGCAGCTGGTTTGAAGATTTCACTGAAAAAAAGCAATTTACGCCGTGGGGTGCAGTTATTTTGTTTGCTCGGTTTCCTCTGGCTGTTTTTGCAGACTGAGTATCGGGGGCTGGATGAACTTCCCTATCCCGTCAGTCTGCTGTTTCGAATCGATCCATTAGCGGCGCTCGCCGATTTTCTGGCTCCCGGATCTTTCAGCTGGTCGCTCTGGCCAGCATTGGTGTTGTTGGTTTTGACGGCGCTGTTCGGCCGGTTTTTCTGTGGCTGGATCTGTCCGCTTGGAACCACTATCGATGGTTGTGGAAAACTTATCGGTCGCGGCAGGCACCTCCAAAATCGCAGCTGGCGTAAAATAAAATATCTGCTTTTGTTCAGCTTAACCGTTGCCAGTTTTGGCGGCGTTCAACTGCTTGGCTTGATCGACCCGTTAGCGATCTTTCTCCGCTCTTTGACTCTCTCACTCTATCCTGCCTACAACCTGGTTATGAACGGCCTTTTCGATCTGGCCTATCAATATGAGGTTGAACTGATCAACGGCCTCTACCCGGTTTTTCGCGACAACCTGATGGCTTTTTTCCAGCCGAGCTACACTTTGGGCTTGTTCACCCTGCTGGTGTTTTTGAGTATTCTGTTGCTCGAGCGGGTTGAACGCCGTTTCTGGTGTAAAAACCTTTGTCCGCTCGGGGCACTGTTGGGAATCTGCAGTCATCGGGCGCTGTTGGTGCGAGAGCCGGATCGTCTTTGTGCCGATTGTCAGCAATGTGCTGACGATTGCCGAATGGCGGCGGTCGGCGAGCAGG
>CALZLE010000025.1 GCA_945788205.1 uncultured Desulfuromonadales bacterium | reverse complement strand
GAAAACGTCCGCAGCAGGAACCGCCGCACTCGGCGTCAGCCTGCTCTACAACCCGACCATGCGCAGCGCCTTTGCTGCCGCCGTCCAGGAGACCCCGGTGGTCTGGCTGGCCTCCGGCTGCTGTAGCGGTTGCTCGGTGTCCCTGCTGAACAGCCTGGCACCACGGATTCAGGATGTACTGCTCGACCAGGTTTTGCCCGGTCATCACATTTCCCTCAACTTTCACCCGACCGTCATGGCCGCTTCCGGCGACCTGGCGATGCAGGCGATGTACGACACCGAAGAAAAGCCATTCATCCTGGTGGTTGAAGGTTCGGTCATGCTCGCTGACGACGGCATTATGTGCGAGATCGGCGAAGATCACGGCCACGGTATCCACGGCAAGGAACATATCAAACGGATGGGCAGCAAAGCCAAGGCGGTACTCGCCGTCGGTTCCTGCGCCGCGTACGGCGGTGTCAACAAGGCCAACATGAACCCGAGCGGTTCGGTCGGCGTCAAAGAATTCTTCAAAATGGAAGGGATCGACACCCCGACCATCAACCTGCCCGGCTGTGCCATCCACCCGGACTGGTTCGTCGGTACCGTGGCATCGGTTCTGCTGCACGGCCCGGAAGCAATCAAGGTCGATGAAGACGGCCGTCCGGAGATGTTCTACAAGAAACTGATCCACGATAACTGTCCGCTGCGCGGCCAGTTCGACAAAGGTGTTTTTGCCGAGAAGTTCGGCGACGAAGGCTGCCTTTACAAGCTCGGCTGTAAAGGCCCAGTGGCGCACGCTGATTGCCCCGAGCGCAAGTTCAACTCCGGCACCAACTGGTGCATTGACAACCGCCACCCTTGCCAGGGCTGCACCGAACCGGAATACCCGTACGAAAACGGCATGTGGAACACGGTTCCGCTCGACACCGTGACTCCACCATCGACCTATCCTCCCATTATGACCGACAACAAGACGTCGGTTGATGTCACCCCGGGCTACGCCGCACTGGCCGGTCTGGCCGCTGGTGCTGTTGGCACCAAGGTGATGGGCAAGAAATCTGATTCTGATAAAGAATAAGACTTTTCCGGGAGGAACTAACTGATGAAATTGGACAGAAGAAAATTTCTGAAAATCGGCGCAGTCGCCGGGGGGACCGCTGCCTGCAGCGTTGCCTCTCCGGTTATGGCGCGCGATGAGCGGGAGCCGGATCCGAACTGGTACGGTATGCTCAATGACAGCACCCGCTGTATCGGCTGTAAAGCCTGTCAGGTGGCTTGCAAGAAAGAGAACAAGCTGCCGACCGAAAGTACCCTCGGTGACGACAAAGCCTTCGGTGAAGCGATCTACGATTCACCGCGCGAGCTGTCAGAACACACCTACACCCTGATCAAGATGCATCAGGATGAAAACCAGCAAGCGACCTACGTCAAAGAGCAGTGCATGCACTGTGTCGATCCGGCCTGCCAATCCGCCTGCATCGTCGGTGCCCTGACCAAGGAAGCGGACGGTTCGGTCAAATACGATGCCGGCCTGTGCATGGGCTGTCGTTACTGCATGGTCGCCTGCCCATTCAGCGTGCCGCAGTTCGACTGGTTCAAAGCGATCCCGTCGATCAAAAAATGTACCCTGTGCAGCGAAACCCGCCTGAGCAAAGGGCAACCGACCGCCTGTTCGACCGCCTGTCCGGCTGGTGCGATCACCTTCGGCAAGCGCGAGGATCTGCTGAAGATAGCCCGCAAGCGGATCGAAGCGGAGCCGGAGCGTTACCTCGACCACATCTACGGCGAGAAGGAAATCGGTGGTACCAACGTCTTCTACCTGACCAAGCCGAAAGTCGCTTTCGCCAGCCTCGGCCTGCAGGATTTCGACTACAAGGCAGTCTCCGGCTTAACCGAAAGCATCCAGCACCGAATTTTCCAGTATTTTATTCCGCCAATCGCCGTCTACAGTATCCTCGGCGGCATCATGGCCTACAATCAGCGCCGCAAAAAAGAAGCCGGCAAATTAGGAGGCGACGATGAGTATTAAGGCGGCGCCGTTACAGCAAAAATTTATCACCCCCAACTTCTGGGTTCTGATCTTCTTCATGGTCACCGGTGCGGGGTTCGCCTACTTCCGTTTCTTCGAAGGGTTCGGCTCGGTCACTAACTTGAGCAAAGCCTACCCGTTCGGCGTCTGGATCGCTTTTGACGTCGCCTGCGGGGTTGCTCTGGCAGCCGGTGGTTTCACCACCGCAGCGATCGTCGAAATCTTCGGCCGTGAGAAGTATCACGCCCTGGTCCGGCCGGCGATTCTGACCGCCTTTATCGGCTACTTCCTGGTCGGCCTGGCAGTCTTTTTTGACCTCGGCAAGTACTACAACATCTGGCACGCGCTGGTTTACTGGAACGGCACCTCGGTGCTGTTCGAGGTTGCCTGGTGCGTTATGCTCTACCTGACCGTGCTCGGCATCGAAAACATCCCGAACGTGATCGAGCAGTTCGGTGGCGGCAAGGTCAACCTGCCCGGCCCGCTGGCTAAGTTTAACGGCCTGGGCAACTGGTTCTTGAGCAAGGCCGACTGGTTTTGCCGCAAGACCATGTCTTTCTTCGTCATCGCCGGCGTGGTGCTCTCTTTCGGCCACCAGTCATCCCTCGGCACCATGATGCTGATCGCACCCTACAAGCTGCACGAGCTTTGGTACACCGCCATGTCACCGCTGCTGTTCCTGACTTCAGCGGTCTGCGTCGGTCCCTGTATGGTCATCTTCGAGGGCACCCTGGCGACCAAATTCTTCGGCCGCAAATCGGAGGCTGAACTGCTCGGTAGCTTCGCCAAGTACATCCCACTGTTCCTCGGCACCTACCTGCTGCTCCGTTTCGGCGATCTCGCCTACCGCGGTGTGCTGGCGCAAGCCTTCGACGGCAGCGTGCAAGGTTATTCATTCCTGCTCGAGATGGCGCTGTTCATCGTGCCTTACTTCGCTCTCAAATCGAAGGCGATCCGCATGAACGGCACCAAACTGTTCCTCTGTGCCCTGTCAGTCATCTGTGCCGTGGTGCTGAACCGCTTCAACGTCTTTTTGATCGGTATGGACATGGGTCCGAACTGGAACTACTTCCCGTCGGTCGGTGAGTTTGCTATCACCTTCGCCTTTTTGGCCCTCGGCGTGATGATGTACAAGATCGGCGTCAACTACCTGCCGATTCTGGAAGAAGAGCACTAAAAGAAGCTTCCCAACGGTTTGACCATAAAAAAAGCGGGCTCCGAAATTCGGGGGCCCGCTTTTTACTTTTTGTTTATTACCAACCGACTAAAATGAAACCGGAAAGCGCGGTTTAAAATAACGATTGGTTATCTCCACATCGAGAATCGATGTCATATCAACATTCAAACAGGTGCAGCTTTCCACTTCGAGGCAAAAGAAAGACTCTTTGCCGCCCATCTCACGAAAGCTATACGGCTCAAACTCAACCGACTGTGCGGCCTCAACACCTTTCTTCGCTTTCAGTTTTAATCTGACCGTTTTACGCTGTCGACCAGCTTGGCTTATAACCTCTTTAAAAGACATAACTTACTCCCATTAACTTGACACTTATTAGAGAATGTCCGGTCTATCACAGTTGATTTATAATTTCAACAAGAGAGTCAATAAATACACTATCATTAAAGAAAAACTAATCATCTTGGTAATCTCAGAACCCCATTCGGTCAAATGTATACAAAATGGTTAAACTTGACCGGAAGCTTATATCCAGACTAATATTTTTGATGTTCCAAAATAGGTTTTCGTCTTTTTTTCAGATGGTCTATTGCAAATATGCCGACAAAATCGCCGACCACAGCACCGTCAACCGACAATCAAGTAAAAGCAGATTGGCGAGCGATACAAACAACAGAAATCCTTAGGTTTGTTCGCTCATTACTGCTTGCTTACGATGTCGTCGGGGTGCAGAAAAAGCGGGATCGACTGGTACTCGACACCCTGCAAGATGCTGCCGACCTGCTTCTGGAATTCCCGCCTGGGATTCATTCGCCAAAAAAATTCCTGTTTCCCAACTGGGATCAACTGTTCCGCTTCAAACTTGATGAAAACATTCTGCTGCAACCGGAAACCGCGGCACCACCCCGGATCATCTTCGGCATGCACCCCTGTGATCTGCACGCCGTTAAAATTCTTGATGACTGCCTGTTTGAGGGGGAAACCGACAGTTCATATCGGGCCAAACGGGAAG
>CALZLE010000024.1 GCA_945788205.1 uncultured Desulfuromonadales bacterium | reverse complement strand
GGTTTACCGGGCCTATTTCGTCGACTGGTATGCGGCTGAAAACTGCCGGATGGCGCTTGAGGCCAGCAGCGCAGTCCTGACGCCAGGTGAAATTGCTCAACGGAGAAACGATTTTAACGGGGACAAACTCCGCCAGGTGCCTGTCCCCCCAGCCCAAGGTCGGCAGGGACCTACAAATTCAACCCAGCCCCATGCTTTTTCAGCCACTGCTTGCGCTCACGGTAATCAGGCATGACTTTATCCACCTCATTCCAAAAGGCATCTGAATGGTTCCGATGGTGCAGGTGACAAAGCTCATGCACAACCATGTAATCGATAATCTTTGGTGGTGCCATCATGCACTTCCAGTGAAAGCCTAGCTTTCCATCCTTGGTGCAGCTGGCCCAGCGATAGCCCAGTTCTTTCACTGCCACACCTGATGGCTTAACGCCAACTTTAGGAGCGTAGTATTCGATTCGCCCCTTTATTCGCTCGAGACCTTTCTTAATATAAAAAGTCTCAAACGCCTTGCGTGCTGCAGTTTCTCCGCCCTTATCAATCAGCTCACGATTCAGACAGAAACGCCCCTCTTTCAGTTTTAGATCAGCATTCTGATCCGCACCCAGAGACAAACGATAAGAACGCCCCAGGTACAAAAAGGATTCACCATTGACCCACTCGCGCACAACGGCAGTCGCATTCAGATCGCGCCACTCGGCGAGGTTACGGTAGATCCACATCCGCTTACTTTCTACAACTGCATCCACCTGTTCTGGTGTATAGCCGACCGGCGGGCGAACAGTAACCTTGCCGCTTCTCTCAATTACGATGTCGGTGGTTTTTCGCTCACTGCCTGGCAGCAATTCATACTCAATATCTCTGACTTGTCGAGCGCTCACGCTTCCTCCTTCGCCACGCCCTTCAACAGCTCATCATGCCGATTCTTGGCCAGCTTCATTATCTCGATAGCGATCCGTTCGCGGTTGGTTTTCAATTCAGTAATACCTGTCAGCATCAAAGCTGTTTTGATCTCGCTACGGGTCTTTTTCTGTTTATCACTGTTTTGCCAATAGTCGATACTGCCAATGCTTTCCTGCAAGGTCTCGACTATTGCTTCCATAAGAACCTGCATTTTCGGTTTAGCTTGAGTGGGCACTTTACCATTCAAAAAAGCTTGGTTGGCTATATGGGCAAAAAAGGTGGTGGCCTCTTTGCTCATGCCTTCCTCGCCCGCCTGCCGCCCCTCAATCGCCTCATTGCGTAGCTTCGCAAGCTCTTCGGCTAGTTTATCCCACTGATCCTGATATTGATCGATCAGGTTCTCGACCTTCTCGGACAGGCTTTTATAAAATGCCGGGTCTTCATCGTGATGGACGGTACAGTGCTTGCGGATAGCATGCTCCATCTCGCTAGCCTTCGCCTCAGCGTTTCCTCCGGCATGCTGGTTGAGCTTTTCAATAAAATCTTCAGACAGCAACTCCACCGGCGCCACTTTGGGATTGATCCCCAAGCTGATCAAATGCTCGTTGATCAGATCACGTACTTTCTGCCCTGCATCACCCAGGTTAAGGCTGGTGTCCTTATAGCGTTCTTTGGTCACGCGCATGATGTAACCCAAGCGCTTGGCGGGCACTCGATAGGGATGGGCCGCTTTGTGTGGCAGGATGATGTCCATGCTCATCAGATACTTCTTCAGGTAGACGTCGAAATCGGCGCGGATCTTCTCATCTTTCAGCAGCTTGACCGCCTGGTGAACGACCTCGGCATCTTCCTCAATCGTTGCGAGTTGTCCCTCGACAAACTCCCGAACCTTAGCCACCTTGTGTTCAGCAAACAGTTGCAGCAGGCGTTGGTAGCGCTCTTCCAGGACCGGCATCTCAGAGGTAATACTCTTTAAGCCATCTGCCAGCTCCTGCTGCTCATCTGTGGCAGCGTAGAGGGTCAGGGCTTGGGTCAGGTTGTCGGTCAGCCCGATATAATCGACCACATAGCCGCGCTTCTTGCCTTTTTTTACTCGATTGGTGCGAGCGATGGCCTGCAATAGCGTATGCTCGCGAATCTTTTTGTCGATATACATCACCTGCTCAATCGGCGCATCGAAGCCGGTCAGCAACATGTCACACACGACCAGGAAAGCAATGCCGGTGTAAGGCTTGTCCAGATCATCGAAAGCGAACGGCTTGCAGAAATTCTCGACCGCGTTCCAAGCGCGTGCCTGCTTGCGGGCCTCGGTAATAAAGGCCGCTTCGTTGGTGCCATCCCCTGAGATCACCACGGCGGCCTTGAGAAACTTCAATCGTTTGATCTGCTCGATATCCACCACCGGCTCTGCTTCCAGCCCGGCAATGATGTCGGCGAGTGCCTGATGAATGGCATCCTGATAACGCACAGCCGCCAATTTAGAATGACACACCACCTGCGCCTTAAAGCCGTTCGGAAAGATATGCTCCAGGTAGTGCCGCACCATGTCTTTGGCTATTTCGGCAATGCGCTGCTCGGCTTCCAGAAGGTCGCCGGTGGCACCGTACTTTTTCTTGATCTGTAGCAGCTCCTCTTCGCTACGTTCCTTGAAGAGGTTTTCAAATTTGGTTTCAAAACCGTGCTTGTCATATAGCGCGGCATCGGCGGTCCGTCCTTCGTAGAGGATCTGCAGGGTGGTGCCATCCTCCACCGCATCCATCAGCCGGTAGGTATCGATGTATTCCCCAAAGCGCTTGATCGTTTTCTTTTCCCCGTGGCGTTCGGTAATCAGGGGGGTTCCGGTAAAGGCGATTCGGGCAGCATTAGGGAAGGCTTCGAAGATGTTGTCACCCAGGTCAGAGCTTTGGGTGCGGTGCGCCTCATCGATCATCAGGACAATGCGGTCAGATTCGTTGACCACCCCAAAGGTTTCACCGTTAGGCATTGCCTGATAAGTTGCCAACGCCTCGGCCACCGCCAGCGGCAGGCTCTGTTCTCGCTGTTGAAACTTGTGCACCATCACCATATTGATATCGGAGCTGTCGGTCGCCAGTTGCTCGCGCAGGGTTTTGGTGCTCTCAATGGAATGGACTCGCCCGCCGATCAGGGTGGCGGTTTCGGCCAGTTGCTCTTCCAGATCAACCCGATCGTTGATCAGCAGGATCTTGTAGTCGTTGAGGTCCTTGGAGGCACGCAGCATGCGGGCAACAAACACCATGGTCAGGCTCTTGCCGGATCCCTGTGTGTGCCAGACCACGCCGCTCTTCTCTTCGGCCGTGATGCCATGACGCAGGCGTTCAATGATCTTATTTGCGGCCCGAAACTGCTGATAACGACACACCACCTTAATGCGCTGCCCAGCATCGGTGTCCATAAACACCGAACTGGAACGCAAGATGCTCAGCAGGTTGACCTTGTTCAGCATGCCGTTGATCAATTGCTGTTGTTGATTTAGCCCCTCGGCCAGGCTGTCATCCTGCGGCCACTGGGTCCTCCATGGATAGAAATGTTCCTCATCGGAGGTGATCGTGCCGTAATCGGCTTCAACGCCGCAGGTGCGGATCATCAACAAATTGCAGTGAAACAGGCGCGGCTCGCCCTCTTTCAGCCCCTGCTGCTGGGTGTCCTTGCGCTGGTGCATGTAGCGCTGCAGCTGGATAAACGCCTCGTACATCGGGTTGGCACAGGTTGGACCGCCTTTTTTGCACTCGACTACCGCCAGCGGGATGCCATTTACAAAGAGTACAATGTCGGGAATGATGAACTGCTTCACACAGCCAGGTGTATCAATGCGGAACTGGTTGATGGCCAGGAAGTTATTGTTCGCAGGGTTCGCAAAGTCGATCAGCTTTACCACCGGGTCAGCTTCTCCGGTGAGCTCGTTCACATCCACCTGCGCCTTGAGCAGCAACTTTTGGATCGCCTCGTTAGCTTCCAATAGCGTGCGGTTTGGCTGCCGCAGGATTTGGTCCTGCAGATCCTGAATCTGTTTATTGGTCAGCCATGGCTGACCTTCAGGGGTGGTATTGAGCTTTGCAACAGATCTGGCAAACACTTCGGGCAGAATCCACTGGCGGAAATTTAGACGCAAACTTTTGGTTGGGTCTGCAGGTATTTCCTGACCTTGATCAACAATGCTCCAGCCCAGTGCCTTGAGCTGGGACAGAAAAAATTGTTCAACCTCTGAGTATTCAGACACAGATCCCCCATTCCTGACGCAACAGCAAGTAATGATCTATTTCTTGATATCGCGCATAAAGGCAACCAGCTCATGCACACGCGTTGTCGGATTGTCGGTATGTGCTGTTTCAGCCGCCTGCAATGACCGTTTTGCGTTGTTGATGGCAAAATCGAGCTGGTCTTTCAGTTCTGTAAAAACAGCATTACGACCTTTTTGGTACTCAGGGAAATACTTCTGCAGTTCAGAAACCATTTGATTTCCTGCACTGTTACCATGATATCCGACGACAGGTCTTGTTGAATAGTCAAAGT
>CALZLE010000023.1 GCA_945788205.1 uncultured Desulfuromonadales bacterium | reverse complement strand
TTGGCGACCCAGTCCAGTCCCTCACGCAGGAAGGCCTGGATCTGTCCGGAGGCGATCCCGGCGATCGCGCCGAGCAGGATGAAAATAGCGGAAAACCCGAAGATGAAGCAGAGGGTGTGGAGAATAACCGTCAAGCGGACCTTAGCGCCGGGATGGGCTTCATCCAACTGATTGAAGGACAAGCCGGTAATATAGGTTAAATATGATGGGATCAGCGGCAATACGCAGGGCGAGACGAAGGACAGTATCCCTGCGGTAAAGGCAATCCAGTAAGTTATGTCGGCAGATTGTTGCAACAATGGATTATCCTTTAGCTAAGCCTTTAAGATAGGCGACCGTTTTCGGGCTGGACCAGTCGAGTGGTCCGATGATTTTTTCAACGACGGTTCCATCTTTTCCAACGATAAAGGTTTCCGGGAACTTGTAGACCCCATATTGTTGCTGTACGGTGCCCTGGTTGTCATAGAGGATGGGAAACGTATAAGGGCTCTTCTTCAGAAAGTTTGGTACGACGGTGCGACCATCCTTCTCTGTATTGATCGCCAGCATGACAAAATCTTCTTTCGCCATAAATTTATTCAGCCTTTCCATCGAAGGCATCTCTTCTATGCAGGGCGGACACCAGGTCGCCCAAAAGTTCACCAAGACGACCTTGCCACGCAATGCGGACAGCGTGACCTTGTTGCCCTTAGTATCCTCAACTGTGAAGTCTGGGGCCAGATCGCCGGCTACGACTGTAGTTGTTGAAGGAAGATTGGAATAAATATAGAACCCACCGCCAATCGCCACGAGTAAAACAACAATTAATGCCAGTTTAGCCATAAGAAGCTCTTTCTTATTGAAAAATGAGAATGTGATGAGAGAGTTAGCCTCTTCTCTTTGGGCGGAATGAGCCTGAAGCGATTACTTTTATTAGCTAGCTTCTGAAGTGTACCGAGAAGTTGCCTGGTCGTTATAAATAAACTGACCCAGCGTTTCTGATGTAAGCACAGCAAGCAGGCTTCCATCAGGAGGCCTGCTTGCTGGAATTCATCCAGAGAGGTGAAGCGTACTACTAAGCGTTTTCGCTCTATGGTCAGCGGCTCTGTCCCGCTTACGAGCCACCGTAAGAGTGCAATCCTGAAAGCACCAGGTTAACGCCCAGGTAACAGAAGAGGGTTGCGGCAAAGCCGATGATCGACAACCAGGCGGCCCGGCGACCGACCCAGCCGCGGGTGAAGCGGGCGTGGATGAAGGCTGCATAGATAAACCAGACGATCAGGCTCCAGGTTTCCTTCGGATCCCAACTCCAGTAGGTTCCCCAGGCATAGTTGGCCCAGGCGGCACCGGTAATAATGCCGAGAGTCAGCATCGGAAAGCCGATCATGATGGCGCGATAGTTGATATCATCCATTACTCGTGTCGGCGGGAAAAGGCCGAGGACTCCCGGCATCTCACTGGGATCTCCTTCGAACTTTTCCTCTTTGCCGATCTTGATCAGGTACATGATCGAAACGCCGCACGCCATGGCGAAGGCTGCATAACCGAGGAAGCAGGTGATAACGTGATAGGTCAGCCAGTTGCTCTGCAGGGCGGGGACCAGCGGGTCGATGCCAGCATTGAGCCACATCTGCGCTCCGATTTGGCCGAACAGCGCAAACGGCATGACAAAAGCGCCGATCGAAGGTTGTTTGTATTTCAGATCCATGAGCAGGTAGATCAGCACGATAGACCAAGTGAAGAAGACCACCGATTCGTACAGGTTTGTCAATGGCGCGCGGCCATCGGCACCGAGGATCTGATAGGATTCGTACCAGCGCATTCCGAGGGCGGTGGTGTGCAGGACAAGGCCGACAAAGGCAGAGAGTGTCGCAACCATGGAAACGCTCTTGCTACGGGCTGCCAGATAGGCAAAAAAAGCGACCATGGATATAAAGTAGGCGATGGTGACTAGGTTAAAAAGAGTTCCGCTATCCATAACTTTATCCCTCCTTCACTGGGGATTTATTTTCAATCGTTGCATCCAGCTTCTGTTTCAGGTCATCAAAAGCAAGCGAGAAGCCAGGTTGATTCCGGTGCGCGTTGGCGGCAATCTGAACCTTGGTTTTGTTCCCTTCCGTTTCCAGGCAGACCCAGATCCGTTTGTGCGAAAAGAAGAACGCGGTCAGGGAACCGAAGACCATCAGGAAGCAGCCGAGCCAGACGATTTCCACGCCGGGATCTTTCGCAACCTGCAGACCGGTAAATTGCGGCTCTTCATAATCGATCAGCGCAAAGCTGAAGGTACCGCCACGCTTGATATCAAACTCAGGAAACTTTTTCCAGACAGCGAAAGGACGTCCACGTTTACCGTCCGGCGTGTTGATCTGCAGCTGCATAGCTGGGCCGAATTGGCGATCATTCTGCGTGAAGTTACTGATTAAGAAAGAGTAGCCACCCGGAAGCTTGATCTGCTCCCGCTGGCGCGCGTTGAGGTCCATCACTTTACCAGTAGCGTTCTCAGTGACTCTGACCTTGAAAAAGGGATTGCCAGCAGAGCCGTAGCTCGACTGGTAAAAGGTGATCCCTTTGTAGGTCAGTGGATCGTTGACCTCAATCCGTTTACGCAGAACTTCCTGGCCATTTTCCAGCACCACGAGATCGCTATTGTAGTCTTTAGGGCGACGGGAATTTGGGTAGTAGCTGACATCAAAGTTGTCACAGCGGACGGTAAAACCAAGATCGATCGGGACCTGTCCATTGCGAGACCAGACTTGACTGGTCGAGGTTCCTTCAACGACATTGACGTATGCTTTGTAGCCGAAGATGTTGCCGATAATTGCACCTGCCATGACGATCAGGATCGACAGGTGGGTCATGTAGGCACCAAAGCGAGAATAGATACCTTTTTGGCCGAACAAATAGAGCTTGCCGTCTACTTCGGTTTCGGTCAACTTGCCGAAATCTTTTTTCAGCAGGTCGCCAAGTCTTCTGCTTATCTGCGCAGCATCTTCCTTAACGGAATATTCGGCACGGTTAGCTGAATTTTTCAGGATGCCAGGGCTGGCAACCAGCTGTGGCTCTTTGACAAATTTCCAGACACGTGGAAAGTTTTTGATTGAGCAGCAGATCAGGTTAACGCTGAACAGGCCGAGCAGACCGATGAACCACCAGGAGTGGTACATATCGATGAACTGCAGTTTGACAAACAGGTCATAGTTGGCTTGACCGTATTCCTGAATGTATTCGGCCGCTGGTGCGTTCTGCTGAAGAACGGTCCCGATAATCGAGGTGATCGCCAGCAGCAGCATGATAATAATGGTCAGTTTCAGGGAGCAGAAAAAGTCCCATATTTGATCGGTGAAGCTTGTATTTTTTTCTGACAAAACAGATTTCTCCTGTATCACTCCATCATCGAATGAATAGATGACAGATTAGGTAACTATAGCCAGTGTAGCAGGCTTACGTCAACCGGTGAGGCGGAGTCATCTCAACACAGAATTACAGTTGTGCGAATGCTGAACAGGGTTTGCGGGACGATCTCAGAAGAGGTCGCTTGTCGCTGGATTTTCGGTTGCAGGGGTCTCGGTAAGCTGACAATGGCACTGCCAGCACGATATTGCGGGGTTGGTTGTCGGGAGTTGCTGAAAAGCGGCTGAGCCAGTTTTTCCAAACGATAAATTTGCGGGCCACCCAGGTTGCGTTGGTAGGGCAGACGCTGGTGGCAAGCTTTGTTCAGACAGCTCAGAGATGGTTCTGTGTGCTCAAATACCGGGTGGCAATTGTCACAGCGATCGCTCTGAGCCTGTAGTGAAACCGCTGGGTGTAGGCTGTCGTCGCTGGTCAGGCAATCAAGGGCACACTGGAGGCCGCCACTGACGAACAAAACGCCAGTTATGACCAAAAGTAAAAGGTAATTTGTAAAATTTGTGCGCTCTGACAAGACTTCGCTCTTTCGCCAAAAATAATCCGGCACTATAACGTGCAAGAGGCATTTCATGCAAGTGAAATGCCTCTTTGCTTGTGACGAAATTAATTACTTTTTTCAGAGAAAAGTAATTGTCTCAGTGATGCTTATGAACTAGTGAATATCATTAAAAAAACGGATTACAAATCCTGTGTACTTAATGTTTCGATCAGTGCCTTTTGTTCGGCACTTAATGCTTTTGGTACTGCCACTTCGATGACAGCATAGAGGTCACCAGCTGGCCTTCTGCCTGATGAGGATACGCCAAAACCCCGTAAACGGATCTTTTGTCCCGGTTGTAGCCCCGCCGGAATTTTGACCCGTTTCGGAGAGTCGAGGGTTGGAACTTCGACGCTGGTCCCTAAGCAGATACCGCTGAAAGGGACTTCGACCCGAACCAGCAGATCATTCCCTTCGCGACTGAACAGCGGATCGGTTTCAATATCGATCTGTAAAATCAGGTCGCCGCTTGGGCCTCCCGCAGGACTGGCGCCGCCTTTGCCGGCAACGCGCAGCTTGGCTCCACTTTCAATTCCTGCAGGAATGCGGACTTTGATTTGCTCAACGCGACCATTACTGCGGTAATCGATCCGTCGTTCCCCTCCCTGCACAGCCAAGCGAAAGGGGATGCTGATCTGCATCGAATAATCCTGCCCTTTGCTTGGGCGGCTGTGACCACCGCGGCTGCGGCCGCCGCCGAATAATTGACTGAACAGATCTTCACCAGCACCAGCGCCTCCGAAAATATCGCCGAAATCCATATTGCGGAAGATATCTTCCTGGCTAAAGCGCTGATGGAAACCGCTGTCGCCAAACTGGTCGTATTGGCGGCGTTTGTCAGGATCGGACAAAACAGCGTAGGCTTCCGTGATTTGCTTAAAGCGGTCTTCCGCTGCTTTATCATCAGGATTGCGGTCCGGGTGGTATTTCTGGGCAAGTTTGCGGTAAGCTTTTTTTATTGCAGCGGCATCGGCATTTCGTTCAATGCCGAGTGTGGCGTAGTAGTCTTGGGCCATGAATGTTTACTCCTCAGGTTCTGGTTCAGGGTAGAATATATGGAGCAGACGGCCAAGCGTCAAGCAGAAGCTGTGTCAAAAAAAGCGGGGAGGCTCGGTTCTTGACCTTCCTTTGGTTAGGGAGTAGTATTTCGACCAAATTAGCGTATCCTTAATTGGTTTTCTTCAGGAGTTAATATGACCCGTGTTGTAATCATCGGAGCCGGAATTTCCGGACTGGCGACCGCTTATGCTGTAGAGCAGCTTGCCGCGCAGGCTGGGCTTGAGGTGCAAACTCAGGTTTTGGAAAAACTCGATCGTAGTGGCGGAAAAATCTGGTCGCGCCGGGAGGAGGGTTTCCTTTGTGAATGGGGACCCAACGGGTTTTTAGATAATAAGCCGATGACTCTGGATCTTTGCAAATCCCTCGGAATCAGTGACCAGCTGCTTGGTTCAAATGATAACGCCCGCAAGCGTTTTATTTACTCAGAGCAGATGTTACACCGTCTGC
>CALZLE010000022.1 GCA_945788205.1 uncultured Desulfuromonadales bacterium | reverse complement strand
CCACATCCAGCCTAAATACTTGTTCCAGCGAGTCCATTCTTTGGAATAGATAACCAGCGCCAACAGCAGGATCATCGCCAGAATCGGTCGCCATTCCTGCCCCTCGGGGAAGAAGCCGAGAAAGATGAACTTGATGTTGTTCGGGATGATCGACCAGCAGGCGCCTTCGATATCGCGGCAGGCTTCAGAGGTACTGTTCCAGAGGCTGTCGATAAAAGCCCATTTGAAAAATGGCGGAACCAGATACGAGAGACCGAGCAGAGTAATAACCGTCAACAACGAGTTGAACCAGGTGTTGAACAGATTATCTTTCAGCCAGGCTACGGCACCAATTTTTAGGATCGGAGCGGCTAAATATTCTCTGGTGGGTTGTTCAGGTGTACTCATGTCATCACCTCTCCACCAGGGCCATCTTCTTGTTGTACCAGTTCATAAACAGCGAGGTCGACAGGCTGAAGAACAGGAACACAAGCATGATCAGGGCAACCCCTTCAATCGCCTGACCAGTCTGGTTGATCATCGTATTGGTGATGGCCACGAAGTCGGCATAGCCGATCGCAATCGCCAGAGAACTGTTTTTGGTCAGATTCAACATCTGACTGGTCAGTGGCGGGATGATGACTCGCAGCGCTTGTGGCAGGACCACCAGTTGCAATACTTGACCGGGGCGTAAACCGACCGCCATCGCCGCTTCAATTTGACCTCTGCCGACCGATTGGATACCGGCGCGGACAATCTCGGCGACAAAGGCCGAGGTGTAGATCACCAGTCCGAGCAGCAGGGCACTGAACTCCGGGCTAACGGTAACGCCACCCTGAAAGTTGAAGCCACGTAATGCCGGGATATCCATCGCCGTTGGGGTACCGTAAATCACCCAAACCAGAAGGGGTAAGAGGATTGCTGCCGCAGCGGTAATCCGGAGCGCTGGAAAGGGGATTCCGGTCGCTTCTTGTCGTTTGTGCCCCCAGCGATTGAGGAACCAGCCAACGATCAGCACAATCAAAAAGGTCCAGCCCATGGCTGCGTGGGCAGCGTGCGACTCAGGTACGGCAAAGATCATCCCGCGATTACAGAGGAATAGGCCCTCGAAGGGATTCAATGCTTGCCGTGGCGACGGAAAGGCTTCGTAGAAAATCGCGTACCAGAAGAACAGTTGCAGCAACACCGGGATGTTCTGCATCACCTCGATAAAGCCACCCGCCAGTTTCGAAACCAGCCAGTTGCTCGAAAGCCGGGCGATACCGATAATGGTGCCGAGAATGAGTGTCAGTACGATGCCGATAAAGGAGACTTTGAGGGTGTTCAGGGCGCCGACCAGCAGAGCCTTGGTGTAGGTATCGGCGGCCGAATATTCGATAACCGATTCGCCGATTTCAAAAGACGCTTCTTTGTCGAGAAATCCGAACCCGGTGGCGATCGACTGGCGTTCCAGGTTTGCCTGGGTGTTGGAGTAGAGATAGTAGCTGGCTCCAGCAACGATCAGCAGGGCCACAATCTGAAAGACGATCGCGCGCTTGGCTTCGTCTCGCCAGAAGGGGACCGCCGATGGCATCGGGGCGTCAGCGTTTTGTGGCATATCTTGTTGCATAAAAATCAGTAGATCCTGAAATAAACAGCCGTCGGAGAATTAATCCCCGACGGCTTTGATTTAACGATTACTTAAATGGAGGCGAGTACATCAGGCCGCCATCGGTCCAGAGAGCGTTCAGACCGCGCTCGAGGCCAAGCTTGGTGTTAACGCCAACATTGCGCTCGAAAACTTCACCGTAGTTACCGACCATTTTGATGATGTTGTAGGCCCACTTCTCATCCAGGCCGAGGGACTTGCCATTCCCTGGGGAGGTGCCGAGGAAACGCATGATGACGGGATCTTTGCTCTTCGCCATTTCATCGACGTTCTTCGAGGTGATGCCCAGTTCTTCGGCGTTGATCATGGCCAGAACGGCAAAGTCAACGATGTCGCGGAACTGGTCGTCGCCGTGGCGAACTGCAGGGGCCAGAGGCTCTTTCGAGATGATTTCCGGCAGAAGGACATAATCCTTCGGGTTCGGAGCAACAGCACGGGTACCGGCCAACTGAGAAGCGTCGGAGGTCAGCACGTCACAACGGCCAGCGAAGAAGGTCTTGGCCAGTTCCGAAGTCGACTCGATAACGACCGGGTTCATCTTCATCTTATTGTTACGGAAGAAGTCTGAAACGCTCTGTTCGGTGGTGGTCCCGGGCAGAACACAGACGGTTGCGCCGTCGAGCTCTTTAGCGCTTTTGACGCCAAGTTTTTTTGGAATCAGGAATCCTTGACCATCATAATAGTTGACGGTAACGAAGTTCAGGCCGAGCTGAGTATCACGGCTCAGGGTGCGGGTTGCATTTCTGGTGAGAACGTCAATTTCGCCCGACTGCAGTGCAGTGAAGCGTTGCTGGGCGGTCAGCGGAGTGAATTTAACTTTATTGGGATCGCCGAAAATTGCAGTGGCAACCGCGCGTGCGGTATCAACGTCCAGCCCTTTCCAGACCCCTTTGGCATCCGGCATGCCGAAACCGAAGACACCGCCGTTAACACCAGCTTGGATGTAACCTTTCTTTTTCACCGCATCCAGATCTTTGCCTGCATGGGCAAAACCGAACATCAGCATGGACAGACAAACTGCAACAGCGATCAGCTTTACAAGTTTCATCTTTGTTCCTCCTCTTGTCTTGAGTGTGATGAATGAACCAACTAAAACATTTGATACAACAACCGGGCCGGCTGAATAGGCGGGCCAAGTCTGCACAGCGACTAAAGGTTAAGTCTAATACAATATGGGCGAATTGCATTCTTGCGCAACAAATAGGGCCTCGATTAAAGAAATTAAGCTCAAATAGAGCGTCAACACTATTTTATATCAGAGTGATAACTAGACTTTCAATACTGTTTTAGTCAACAATTGTTGGTAGGCTTTTATTGGTCATCGATTCATCGAAAAAAGGACGGCGACTTTTTGTTTCTGCGGTTCTCAAAAAAGTGGAAACATGGTACCAATGTGCTCCTGAAAAATTATGACTTTCCGCTATTATTTTTCCGTTGAAAGGGCAATGCGATGATATTCGACAAGATTGGCGTTCAGGTCCCGAAGATCCTGCTGCCGAAAGAGGGAACCGACATGCAGAAGTGGGCGGTTATTGCCTGCGATCAATACACCTCCGACCTGGGTTACTGGCAGCGCCTTGAAGGGCAGACCAAGGAGTCCCTTTCGACGCTACCGATGATCTTCCCCGAAGTCTTTCTTGAAGAAGAGAATGCTGACCAACGGATCACCTCGATCAATCTGACCATGGAGCAGTATCTGGCTGACGGTAGTCTGGTTGAGCAGCAGGAAGGTTTTGTCCTTGTCGATCGTAAAACCTGCGAAGTTGAATCGCGCAAGGGCCTGATTCTGGCGCTCGACCTCGATCAGTACGATTACAATAAAGGTGCGCAGAGCCTGATTCGTGCCACTGAGGGCACCATTCTTGATCGGTTGCCGCCGCGGATTAAAGTTCGGCAGAACGCACCGATTGAGCTGCCACACATCATGGTGTTGATCGATGACCCGCAGCGCACCGTTATTGAGCCACTGTTTAACGAACAGCTGGAAACGGTTTACGATTTTGAATTGCTGGAAAACGGCGGTCATCTCAAGGGGTATCGCATCGATCAGCCGGCGCTGATCAACAAGATTGCCGCTGCCCTCCAAACCTTGGCCGATCCTGCCACCTATCGCGCCAAACACAATGTTGACGGCGAAGTAATGCTGT
>CALZLE010000021.1 GCA_945788205.1 uncultured Desulfuromonadales bacterium | reverse complement strand
CTCTGATATTAGGTAAACTTTTTGTTCTCCTGCTCCTGAACACGGATAAAAGTGGTCCGTTTGGTCAGTTCTTTGAGTGCTCCTGCGCCGACATAGGTGCAGGTCGAGCGGACACCACCGAGCACATCCTTGACCGTTTCCGCAACCGGACCACGGTATGGAACTTCGACCGTTTTCCCCTCTGAAGCGCGGTATTCCGCGACGCCCCCGGCATGTTTCTCCATGGCGGTCGAAGAGCTCATGCCGTAAAACAGTTTGAATTGCTGATCGTCCCGTTGCACCAGCTGGCCACCACTTTCATCGTGTCCGGCCAGCATCCCGCCGAGCATGACGAAGTCAGCGCCGCCGCCGAACGCTTTAGAAACGTCACCGGCACTGACGCAGCCACCATCAGAGATGATCCGACCACCGAGGCCGTGGGCGGCATCGGCACATTCGATGACAGCCGACAGCTGTGGGTAGCCGACCCCGGTCTTGACCCGGGTGGTGCAGACCGAACCGGGGCCGATCCCAACTTTGACAATATCGGCGCCAGAGAGCAGCAGCTCTTCAACCATTTCGCCGGTAACGACATTACCGGCGACAATGGTTTTATCCGGGAATCCGTCACGCACCTGTTTGACGAAATCGACGAATGATTCCGCATAGCCGTTGGCGACATCGATACAGATGAATTGCAGTTTGGGGTGCTGTTCAATGATCTTCATCATCATGCCGTAGTCTTCTTCGGCGGTACCAGTGCTGACCATGATCCGTTGATAGATATCATCCGAGCGGCCCTTTAGGAAAGTATCCCACTGTTTGAGGCTGTAGTGCTTGTGGATTGCCGTTAGTAGGCCAAATCCGGCCAGCACATCAGCAATTTCAAAAGTGCCGACAGTATCCATGTTAGCGGCAATAACTGGAACACCGTGCCAGTTCAGTTTACTGTGCAAAAAGGTGTATTCCCGCTCCAGGTTAACCTGGGCACGACTTTTCAAAGTTGAGCGTTTCGGGCGGATCAGGACATCTTTAAAGCCAAGCTTCAGGTCGGTTTCGATGCGCATGTTAACTCCTTCATGGCGTAATTTCTCACTGAGAAAAGACGCGCCTGTCTTTTGAAAATCTATTTACCCGAAGGTTCAAAGTTGTAGTTAATCCGGTCGAGGTAAAGTTTCATCGAGATCGGCGGCATACTGGTGGTGACGAAAGCGATCAGTACCAGAATAGAGAATATCTCATCATTTATCAGCCCAAGTTGCAAGCCGATTGATGCAACGACCAGTTCGACCGCTCCGCGACCGTTCATCGCCAGCCCGACGACGGTCGACTCTCTCAGGTTCATCCCGCTCGCCAGAGCGCCACCACCTGCTCCAAGCAATTTTCCGATGATAGCGGCCAGCAGTAAGGCGACGGTTAAGAGCAGATGAGTTTTGAAGATTGAAAAGGTGACATGGAAAGAGAGGGTGACAAAAAATATTGGGCCGAGAAAACCGTAAGTGATCGAGACAAAGCGGTCGGAGATTTTGGTCAGTAGTTCCGGGCTGACGACGCCTTCACGGACAAACAGCCCGGCCATGTAAGCACCGATAATGAGGTGTAGTCCAGCAATCTCAGCCAGTAAGCCGAACATCAGAGCCATAATCAATGCGAAGGTAAAACCCTTTGAGCTGCGGGAAGCGAAATGCTGGCCAATCTTCGGGTAGAGCCAAAGGCCGATACCAACCGCAATCAAAAAGAACAGAATAACCTTGCCCATGGTTAGGCCGAAAAGGAGCCAGTTGATAGTGCCCTGATTGGTGCCGAGATCGATGATTGCAGTGAAGAAGGAGAGCGCCAGAACATCATCGATAATTGATGCGCCGATGATGACCGGTGTCACATGGTGGTCGGTCAGTTCCAGATCATGCAGAACCCGGGCACTAACGGCGATGGCTGTGATTGAGAGCCCGAGAGAAATAAACAGACTCTGTACCGTCGGCAGTTCAAACAGCTGACAGGTGAGATAGGCGACAATGAAGGGGATGATAAACCCAGCAATTCCGACCATGCAGGAGTGAAAGCGGTAGCGTTTTAAATCGAGTGGGTTGGTTTCCAGCCCAGCGTAGAACATCAGGAAGAATACACCCAGTTCCGAGAGGATCGAGAGCATCTCGTTGGGGGCGATCAGGCCAAGGATAGCCGGTCCAAAAATGATACCTGCGGTGAGTTCGCCCAAGATGGGGGGTTGGTGGATGATCCGGCAGATGACCCCGGTCGTCCAGACGATGACCATCAGCAGCAACAGGTTGAGGGTCGGGTTGTGCTGGGTCATTTCGGCGAGCATGCTGAAAATATTTTCCATATTGACCGCCACTGTCCATTAATCGTTTGTACTGTCAGCAAGGAGTCATGGTTACGTATATAAACTTTACCACAAAGATACAAAAATCCTGCATCCAGCCGTTTTCTGATAAATCCTGTAAAACGGTTGTTTGTGGGTGTTTAATTGGCACGATATTTATAGAAAAGCTGCTTTTTGAGATGCTGGTTTCGGTTGACCAGCGTTCTGTTGAGATGGTAAATTCCCGAGATAATTTCACAGCCGGTCAAAGCTTTTGGTTGATCGGTTTTTCTCTTTTTTATCCTCAATTTTTCTGCTGGACTTTATGGAACACGCCAACTTCGTTCATCTGCATTTGCACAGTCAATACAGCCTGCTTGATGGTGCCATCAAGCTGGATGAGCTTGTCACGCGAGCAAAAGAATTTAAAATGCCCGCAGTCGCGGTTACCGATCATGGCAATATGTTCGGCGCGGTCGAGTTCTACAGTAAGGCGATGAAGGCTGGCGTCAAGCCGATCGTTGGTTGCGAAGTCTACGTAGCACCCGGCTCCCGTTTCACCAAAGGGAATGCGCGCGGCTCATCGGAGGCCTCTTACCATCTGGTGCTGCTGTGCATGAACCTGACCGGCTACCAGAATATCTGCCGATTAATCTCGGCGGCCTATCGTGAAGGTTTCTATTACAAGCCGCGGATCGACTGGGAACTGCTGGCGACCCACAACGAGGGGCTGATCGCTCTGTCAGCCTGCCTCGGTGGTGAACTGCCGACCCTGATCAATCTCAATCAACCGAGTGAAGCGCTGGAGCGAGCTCGGGCGATGGCAGAAATTTTCGACGACACTCGCTTTTACCTGGAGTTGCAGGAAAATTATATTCCAGAACAGTCCAAGGCAAATGCCGGATTGGTGTCGATCGCCGAATCTCTCGACTTACCGCTGGTTGCGACCAACGTCTGCCATTACCTGAACAAAGAAGATGCCTTTGCCCACAAGGTG
>CALZLE010000020.1 GCA_945788205.1 uncultured Desulfuromonadales bacterium | reverse complement strand
CAGCAATTTAGTAGCCCTGTTGCATTTGTCGCAGAAAAAAGGTGTTGAAGTTGAAGTTGTGCCCGATGATGAACACGGACAGATCGATCTGGAGGCGCTGGATCGGTTGGTCGACGACCGGGTCAAATTGATCGCCCTGACCCATGTTCCGTCTGGTAACGGGCTGATCAACCCGGCCGCCGCTGTCGGCCGCATTGCCCGGCAAAATAGCATCCCTTATCTTCTCGACGCCTGCCAATCCCTTGGGCAACTGCCAGTCGATGTCGAAAAGATCGGTTGCGACATCCTCTGCGGGACTGGACGAAAATACCTCCGTGGGCCGCGCGGGACTGGCCTGCTATACGTGCGGAAAAACCTGCTTAAGAAGCTGGAGCCACCGCTGTTAAATCATCATTCTGCGGACCTGTTGTCTGTTGATGAATACCGCATCCGCTCCGATGCCAAACGTTTCGAATGCTGGGAGCGCAGCTACGCCGCGCAACTCGGTCTGGCCGTCGCCATCGGCTATGCCCTCGACTGGGGGCTGGAAGCGATTGCCGCGCGGATCGATTTTCTGGCGAACCGATTGCGTTCGGAACTAACAGGAATTGACGGAATCACTGTTACTGATTTGGGGGTTGAAAAGAGCGGAATCGTAACTTTTGCTGCTGATTGCTGCAACGCCGCTGATTTGCAGGCCCAGCTTGCTAAGAAGCGTATCAACGTTTCGCTTGTGCCCTTTACGGCCAACCCGTTGCTGTCCGGAAACGATCGACAGGAAGAGCTTATTCGGGCCTCGGTGCACTATTTCAACAGTGAGGGGGAGGTAGAGATGTTTGTGGATGTGCTGCGTCGGTTGATGTGAGTCGAAACTTCTAGAGAGATGTGAAATCTATTTTGATATGACTTATGGCACGTGAATCGAGCAGACGTATATGTCTGAGAGATCAATTCCTAAATGTGCATATTTTTGAGGTAGCTCTTACTGGAAGTGGCGATATTCACGACAGACTCGAATCTCCCGAGTTCCAGACTGATAATATGATCCAGCACAACTTCCGAGGCACTTTCGGAAGACCGTCACTTTCAGGTTGAAATCACCCATGATCACTGTCCAATAAGTCGATACTTATCTGAACCAGGGCAGTCCTTGAGGTTAAACAACCGCTTTGATAACCACCATGGTGATATCATCGTACTGTGGTGCGCTATCACGAAATTCGTTCACTGCCGTCATGACAGCCGAAGAGATTTCAGCCGCCGAGGCACTAGCGTATTCTTCCATTAAACGAGTCAATCGATGGCTGCCAAACATGCCACCAAGCTGATTCCTTGTCTCCCAGATGCCGTCTGTGCCGATCAGCAGGATATCGCCCGATGCCATAAAGATTGGCGACATCGCTTCAAATTCAGTCTCTTCGATGATCCCCAGGGGGATGCCGGAGCAAGCAAGCTCCGTTACGATTTTATCGCGGTGAGAATAATAAAAGGTCGGCCCGTGACCACCCGATACCCAGTGACAGGCACGAGTATCACTCTCCAGCAGGGCATAAAAAAGGGTCATGAAAGAATCGTCACGGGTATCCCTGACAAGGTGTCGATTCAACGTTGTCATCAGTGGGCTGAGTTCGCATCCCTGGTGACTTGCTTGTGAACGGAGGATACCTCGTGCGGTCGTCATTAACATTGCAGCCCCGATTCCATGCCCAGACACATCACCGACGGCTACCCCTAATTTATTTGGCGACAATTCAATAAAATCGTAGTAATCGCCTCCGGTCTCATCACAGTAGACACTTTGGCCAAAGATATCGAATCCACTAATTTGCGGTGCCTTTGAAGGCAGTAGATGCTGCTGGATTTCACGGGCCAAGAGCAGTGATTGTTTCATCTGCTCCCGTTCGAGAAGGCGAGCTCCCATGGTATTAAAAGCGCTACCCAGCGTCTCCAGCTCATCACCGGTATGGATGTTGACACGAACATCTAAATCACCTTCGCTTAAGCCCTCGACCGCTTCGGAAAGTTCTAGAATCGGCTGAGTAACTTTGCGGGAGCGACGAAATGCCAGCACAAAAACAATGACAACCACCCCAAACAACATGATTACGCTGACTTTTAAAGTTGATAAAAGCTGATCTTGGGCAAAAGCCTCTGCCCTAGTCGCCTGAGCCATGACCTGCTCGTATGGCATACTGATTAAAGGGAATGGTTGATCCTTTATTCTCACTCCATAAGCCCACAAATAATCCTGTCCCTGATAGCGCACTTTACGGACTCCCGATTTGCCATGTTGCAGATCCTCAAAAATCTCTTTCAGCGATTGTGGGTCATCTGCTCTCAGAAATTGTTGTTTAACCGGCATCTGCCAGTTGCCTCGGTAGCCTTGTTGTTCAGCCCGGTAAATAATTTCCAAGCTGGCACCTTGTTTTTTTGTATCATCATGGAATTTCAGGATCATCGCTTCCGACATATCTTTCCAAGGGGCGGGAAGTTGCCAATTGGCAAATAACCATTGGTAAGTCACATCAATTGCGGTGACTCCGGCAAAGTCGCCGTTTGGGCGATAGACTGGCATCGACATCGTCAGAATCTGAGTTCGTGTCGACAGATCAGTAATTACTTTAGAGATGGGTTTGGCTGCTTTTTTTGCCGCCAAGTACCATTCTCTCTGCCGTGGGTCGTATTCAGCCGGATAACCTCCCTTGCCGGGAAAACTGGTATGGATTCCGGAATCGAGGGCAGTGTATTGCCATAAAAACAGGTCGGGGCGGATATCGCGAACCAACCGGTAGAGGTTGGGCATAGGTGATAGTCGACCCAAGTCCTCAGCAACGGTAGTTTGCTTGACGCCTGCAGGCAGAAAAACAACCTGCTGCTGATAAGTCACAGGGATGGGATGTAAATCTCCTTTCGCCCCAGGACGAAAGTGTTGTGTTGAAAGGTTCAGCCCTTCGGGTTGAGAAGATGGATGCTCAAATTCTTCAGAGAAATAGATGGGGAAATTATTTGCGGGGGGATTGGCGAGCAACCGCTCAACCTCTCTTGCCTGTAGGTGGAGGGCCAGTAGAACCTGTGCCGTGTCTCGCTTAAGAATCTGTCCGTATTCATCCATTAAAGTCAGTAGCAGTGTGTTGGCGTTCTCCTGCAACTGCTCACGAGTATCGTTGGTCAGCTTATTGCTCAGCCGCAAGGATGAAATGCTATGGTTTATCATGCTGAGAGTCAACGGAAGCAAGGAAATCAGCAGCAGCAAAATCAGCAATTTAGTGCGTATCTTCATCTGCTCTCCAGACGATCAGGGGGGGGGCACGGAGAAACAAAGACCTAAGAATTCACCTCCCGAACCCTAGAAACCATTATACCCGCTAATCGGTTCTGTTCTTTCATATGAACGAAATGAGCAAATGAATTGCCAAGTATTCCAGGCACTCCATCGTTTGTTAGAATATGCAATTGTTTCAGGCAATCGGAGTGATCAACAAAGACTTTCGTTTCGTTTTCAAATGTCAGGTCAAATAGGTTTTCACATATCTATAAGTCTTTTGTCGGATCGCTGACGGTTCGATATGTCACCCCTTTCAACAAGAAAAATGCCCATGAATACCTGATCATGGACGTTTCTTGGTTTGCGGGATTTCCAGGACAGTTTTTTCTGCAATGGAGCACCCTTTAGAGATCTGCTGAGGATGATTGAAGAAACCCTTCCAGAGATTGCCCTCAACCCGTCATCGGCTTACTCGAAGGCAAGAACTTTGGTAAACTGCTCATACGCCTCGCGAACAACTAATTGACCACAGGCTTAGGAGTTAACATGAAGATATTGATGGTTCTGACTTCACACGACAAACTTGGCAATACAGGTGAAAAAACTGGTTTCTGGTTGGAGGAATTTGCCGCGCCCTACTATGTATTCAAGGACGCAGGTGCGGACATCACTCTCGCTTCACCCCTCGGCGGCCAGCCGCCGCTTGACCCAAAGAGTGACGCTCCGGATTTCCAGACCGAATCTACTCATCGTTTCAAGGCCGATACAGCCGCACAGGCTGTTCTGGCCAGTACACTTAAGCTGTCTGAAATTTGTGCTGATGATTTTGACGCGGCGTTTTATCCCGGTGGCCACGGTCCCCTGTGGGACCTCGCCGAAGATGCCACTTCAATTGCCTTGATCGAAGAGATGCTGGCCGCAGAGAAGCCGGTCGGCGCAGTGTGCCACGCGCCCGGCGTGCTGCGCCACCCCAGGACCCCAGATGGAACATCTGTGGTACAGGGTAAAGCCGTCACCAGCTTCACGAACACTGAAGAAGAGGCTGTTGGACTGACCCAGATTGTACCTTTCTTAGTCGAGGATATGCTCAAGAAGAACGGCGGTAAATATACAAAACTGGCAGACTGGCAACCCCATGTCGTGGCCGATGGTTTACTGGTTACCGGTCAAAACCCTGCGTCCTCTGAACCGACAGCCAAGGCATTGCTTGTGAAATTGGCATAAGTCATCAGCAGAAAAGATTATTTTACGAGGTTTTACCCAAGGCAAGCTAAATCGCGCTAGCTCTTCGTGATCCAGCCAGGGAAGTCTTGCAAATAACGATATTCAGAACATGCTCGATCTGACCACCTGCTTGACCCACAAATCTGTTATGGAGCTACTTGCGAGACAACTGGCACCTTTGAGCGAAACGCCCTCACTCCTTGTTCCACAAGTCGGCAATCCCAGTGATCAGCTAAAGCATGCAGCAAAAAATCGCCTTAATCAGGCCAGAGATTGTTCAACTTGATTACTTCATCAATCTGGTTCAGGAATAGGTCAGTCAATTCTGGATCGAACTGAGAGCCCCGGCCCTCTTCAATGATAGAGATAACCTCGGGTAAAGGCAGGCTGTCTCGGTAGACCCGTTTGTTGAACAGTGCATCAAATACATCCGCAAGTGCGGTGATGCGGCCGAAGAAATGGACCTCTTCCCCGGCTAACCCTAAGGGGTAACCTCCCCCGTCCCAGCGCTCGTGGTGCTGCTGGGCGACGATTGCTGCAGTCTGCATGATCTCGCGTTTTGAATTTTTCAGAAGCGCATGGCCGATCGTGGTGTGGCTTTTTACCTGTTCATACTCCTCTGTACTCAGCTTCCCCGGTTTGTTGAGCACAGCATCGGGAATGCCTATTTTGCCGACATCATGCATAAAGGAGGCCTGCTTCAGCAGGTTCGCCTGGCGCTCGCTTACACCGGCCTTAATAGCTATAAAATAGGAGATTTCCGCCACTCGACGAACGTGGTTTGCGGTTTCGTTGGAGCGCGATTCGACAATGCTGCCGAGGGTCTCTATCACTTCACGCTGAGTCTCCTGGATCTCTTTAGTCAGGAAAAACTTGTCGTAAGCGATAGCGATATTGCTAGAAAATGTCCGAATCAGGTCTTTTTCCAACTGTTCAAGTTTTTGGCAGCCATGGATATAGAGCAAATTGATTGAGTCGTTGTCGCTTTTGAAATAGCCAATATATGCTTCCTCAGTAAAAATCGACTGCTGACGGCGCTGCGCTTCTTCGATTCCTTGGCGCATTTCAACCGCAACAACCTGGTCCAAAGGTTGACCGACATAGCTATTGAAGTCACCTGTGGCTGCCAGGACCTTCATATCTCCTTGCTCACTGGAGGCTGCAAACCCTGAGTGCTGCATGAACATCGAGCCTTTATCAAGATTGAGTACCGCCTGTAGTTGGGTCAAAACCCCGGCGGTGAATTCCTTCAAGCGTTGATCGGCAAACAGCTCGCCGGTCGAACCGATGATCAGTTCCAGCCCTTTACGGTTTTTTTCGATCCGCGTCAGATTGCGATAAGCACGCAATGCTGTGGTCACTGTGGTGAAGAGACGTAATTCTGTTAGCTCGGTTTTCTCCCGATAATCATTGATTTCGTATTGGGTGATGACCTGTTTTTCCGGCGCTAAACCGGGCTGCCCAGTACGCAGGACGATCTGAACCTGGTCATTGCCGAGCTCTTCACGGATATAGTGTGCCACTTTCAAACCGGCATCATCGGTCTCCATGACGACGTCTAATAGCACAACCGCAATATCTCGGTGCTCAGCCAGCAGCTCGCAGGCTTCTTGACCGGAATAAGCACCCAGAAACATCAGGGACTGCTCTTCAAAGGTATAGTTATCCAAAGCAATCCGGGTGGCACTGTGGATAACCTCTTCATCGTCGACGATTAGCAGTTTCCAACTGCCCCGTTCTGCTTCGCCCGAACCCTCAACCTCTTCGTCGGCAAAAAAGATTTCGTCGTCGTCAAAATGATCCATTGATTGCCTGCCTGCTCAACTGAGCGGAATATTGATCGAAAAAACGGCGCCCTGGTCGGGGGAACTTTTACAAGAGATAGTTCCACCGAGGGACTGGCAAACCAGATTGTAGATAATATGCATGCCGAGACCGGAGCCTCCTTGGCCGCGCTTGGTGGTAAAGAATGGCTCAAAGATATTTTTCAGAATTTCAGGTGCCATGCCGACCCCGTCATCAGCGTAGTGAAGCTGTAGCTGGCCGCCAGCTACTTGAACATCTAAACGGATTTTACCGCGGTCTCTTTCAGCGAAACCATGACTGAGCGAGTTCATCACCAGGTTAGTACATATTTGTGTGATGGCACCGGGGTTGCTGTCGATTTCAAGATCTTGCGCACAATTAATCTCCACCTGATAGTCGTGTTGACGGAACTTTGGTTTGAGGCTGAGCAGAACATCCTCGATACACTGCCGGACATTGAACATCCGGGTTTCCTGACAAGACTGATCGATTGCCACCTGTTTGAAGCTCTTGATCAGGTCAGCGGCCTGCCGCAAGCTGGTGAGTATGACAGATGCCGAAGTCTTAGCGGTCTCAAAGTATTTTTTCAGATCGGACCGCTTGATCTGGTCGTTCAGCATCAAATCCTGGTAGTGTCGAGTGCGCTCATCGAGAGAGGATGCAACGGTCACGGCGGCACCGACCGGGGTATTGATCTCATGTGCCACGCCGGCGACCAAACCGCCGAGGGAGGCCATCTTTTCAGATTCGACCAGTTGTTGTTGATAATCGATCAGTTTCTGTTCAGCGAGATTCCGCTCGATGATGCTTTTTCCTGCCCTGGCAAGAATAAAGATCAGCACGCAGAAAAACAGCAATGAGATTCCACAGGAAACTAAAATCGAATTTTGCAGGTTCAGATCCTGTCGATCTTTGCGCTCGGTGATGTCGTAGTAAATTTCGAAGGCACCAAGAAAGTTCCCTTGGCCAAAGATCGGAATGTAGGTTTCAACGATGTCGAGCGGGACGGTCTGCCCCTCGGAGGATTTGCCGTTTTTTTTGACAACTTTCGAGAGTAGCTCTCCGTCAGGTAGTGCAGTTTCAAAGATCGGACTGTGGTTCATTTTGCCGACATCAGCGGCTTCGGTTGAATAGATACACCTGCCGCTGGACAAGAAAATTTTCAGCTTCCAGAGCCGAAAATGATCGAGGGCCGTCCTGATCTTGACGTCTGCACCGGCATCAACCTGCAGGCCGGCAGAAGTGTTCAGCACATCTGAGATCAGGTAGTTGGCAACGCGCTCCGCTTGCTCCTCGGTGTTTTTTGTCAACATCTTCTGAAAGGAGGGATAAACTACCAGGCCGTTATAGGCAAGCAAGGCTCCAAGTAGCAGGCAAGAAACAATTAAAATCGCTTGCAGATAGCCGATTTTCCAGATGTACTTCAAATGACCTCTCCTGCGTAGTTACCGTTTGACTGACAGGGATACCTGTCGAAGCGTTTTAGCTGGGAGGGAAATTTTATAATAGGGACTAATAAATATCAATTAATTTAATAAAGTCATAAGTTGTAGGAGGTGCTAATAAGCGTATGTAGGTAACAAGCAAATCAGATCAATGCTCCATGGCTCTGTCTTGTAAGTCAGGGGATTCAGAACTCATAGATTCGGGTCTCGCTTAAAAATTTAGAGGGAAAAAAATATAGGTTTATGCTATATGAATCTCCAATATGATAAGAACCAACTATTTTCATTGCTTGTGGCGTCTTGCCTGCTTCTTGTTTCTGGCCCTGGTTTGCAGTGGTCAGGTCTATCAATCTACCCATTTACACCATTTTCACGACAACGATTCGGTCGTATTCGAGCTTAGCACTCACCCTCTGGATCTTGCCGTTGCACACTCCTCTGCGCACCAGCATCATGAAGAGGAATCTTCACCGCAAGGTGAAAATGAACACGATTTTAAGAAAAAAGCCGATTGGAATGTTGCGAGATCAAAATCTGTAGTCAAATTACCATTTGACGCTCAGACGCTATGCTGTCCCGCTTACTCAACTCCCAGCGTAGACTTCGTTAAGTCTACGCCTTGGCTCCAGCCTCTTGCCTGCAAAACAGAACAATATGCTTCTTTTCTGATCATTCGCGGGCCACCTCAACTCGTTTAATTGTTGTTTTAAATAATTACTGAAAATTCAGAAAACAGTTATTCCGAAACATTGAAAGTGTCAACGCATGACCAATGTTTCTGGTGAGGTTGATTTATGCTTGTTATTGTCAAAATCGCCAAGAGCAGAAATCTGTTGTTTTTTCTGACTCTGGCAGCACTCCTTATCACATTCGCCATCGATGCCGGTGCGCATGGTGTCACCGCCGGTGATAAAGGCTACATCCAGGAAAGCTCCGGGACCATGTTGATTCCGTTCATCTACTTGGGGGCGAAACACATGGTCACAGGATATGACCACTTGCTCTTTTTGTTCGGAGTGATTTTCTTTCTCTATCGGCTTAAGGATGTAAGCATCTATGTGACGCTCTTTGCCGTTGGGCACTCGGTAACGCTGTTGACCGGCGTGCTGATGAATGTGAGCGTCAGCGCTTATATTATCGATGCGATTATCGGATTCTCGATCGTTTACAAAGCCCTGGATAACATGGGAGCTTATAAAAGCTGGTTCGGCGTGCAGCCCAACACGAAAATCGCCACCCTGATTTTCGGCCTGTTCCATGGTTTTGGCCTAGCGACAAAAATCCTGGAATACAAGATCTCCCCCGATGGTCTGATCCCCAACCTTTTCGCATTCAATGTCGGCGTGGAACTGGGGCAGCTTATCGCGCTGGGGCTGATTCTTATCGTCATGGGCTTCTGGCGCCGCACAGCCGGTTTTACCCGGTACGCGTATAGCGCCAATGTCGCCCTGATGACCGGTGGTTTTATCTTCGTCGGTTATCAGCTGACCGGCTTCTTTATTTCTTAATCAATGACAGAGGTAATATAAAATGAGCAACAACAATAAACCGTCAAACTCCGATCAGCCCTCAGCAGTCAAGTTGATCAAATCAACCGTCGTAGCAATGACTCTGGCGGCCATTATCCTGGTAACTGCTGTGCTTCCTGCTGAATATGGTATCGACCCAACCGGTGTCGGCAACATCCTCGGCTTAACCAAGATGGGCGAAATCAAGGTCTCTCTCGCCCAGGATGTCGCAGCCGAAGAAACCGCTGCTAAGGTCATGAAAACGGAGCCCGAAAAGGTTGCTGAGCCGGTGGCAAAGGTCGTGGAAAAGGTGGCGGAGACACAGGTCCCCAAATCCGTTAAATCTGACAGCATAACCCTGTCACTCAAACCTAATCAGGCCCGAGAGGTGAAGGTGAAAATGGCAAAGGGTGGCCAAGTGAGTTATAAATGGCAGACAAGTAACGGCCGCGCCAATTTTGATATTCACGGCGACTCGACAATACTCAATATCGACTATTTCAATTACAGCAAAGGCTCTTTAGGGAGCAGCGAAGGTGTGCTGGAAGCCGAGTTCGACGGGAAGCACGGCTGGTTCTGGAGAAACCGTTCCGGCAAACCGATGACCATCACGCTGGAGGTGGAAGGTGAGTTTACCGAAATGACTCAAGAGGTTTGATCTCGAACTTCTGTGGAAACCGTGGTTCAGGGCCGCCCAGGCTGTAGCATCACGGCCGATCAGCAATACGACAAAGAAAGACCCGTCCTCGCTGGAAGGGCCTTTCTTTACACTATTCATCGGATATGAAAATGGCCCACCTCGAAAATCAGGTGGGCCATTTTATTTTTACCGGGCCAAGAAGAGGTATTAAATCCTATATCCAAAAAATGTTTGACAATCAAACTATCCCAGGCTTAGATTGTTTGACTTTCAAACTTCTTGCACAGAGGGTGCTTAACCATGACTGAGCAAAGCCAGAACGAACTGTCACAAATCATCATCGAACTGTATGACAAAATTTCCTCCTGGGAACATGCCGTGGTTAAAAAAAGTGGCCTGTCGCCAGTTCAAATGCATGCAGTGGAAATTGTTGGCCACCATGAACGGCTGCGCATGAAAGAGTTGGCGGAAAAAATGGGGATAACTACTGGCACCTTGACTGTTATGGTTGATCGCTTGGAAAAAAATGGCCTCGTCAGCCGCCAACCGCACCCAACTGACCGCCGCTCCTATGTCATCGTCCTCACCGACTTG
>CALZLE010000019.1 GCA_945788205.1 uncultured Desulfuromonadales bacterium | reverse complement strand
GCACGCGTCTGTCATCGTCTGTCTCAGCGACGGTTTTGACGATTGTCTGACAGTAGCCAGGCAGGTCATAATTGCGCGAATGGCTGTGTTTTTGTTGGTTGCCGATGTAATCAACTGCCAAGCCACCACCCAGATCAAGATAGCGTAACGGAACTCCTTCACAGCTCAACTCTGCGTAAAAGCGGCTTGCCTCACGGACACCGGTGCGAATCTCGTCAATGTCAGGTATTTGCGAGCCGAGGTGGCAATGTAGCAGCTGCAGACAGTCGAGCATTTTTGCCTTTCGCAGCTGATCAACCACCTCGACCAGTTGTGCTGTGTTCAAGCCGAAGCTACTGCGGTCACCGCTGGTTTCGGTCCAGAGCCCGCCAACCTTGGCGGAAACTTTAATCCGCAGGCCAAGCAGCGGTTTGATGCCGAGCTTGTCGCTGCGTTCAATGATAAGTGGTAGCTCGGAGGGTGACTCAACGACAAAGAAGCAATCGATGCCGAGTTTTCGACTTAACAGGCCAAGATCGATAAACTCCTGATCTTTGTAACCGTTGCAGACCAGCAGGCTGCCTTCATTCAGGTTGGCCAGCGCTAAAAGCAGTTCCGCTTTACTCCCTGCTTCAAGGCCGTGATTAAACATTTGTCCAACCCGGCAGATCTCGGCAATAACCTGAGCCTGCTGATTGGTTTTGACCGGGAAAACCCCCTGGTAGTGATTTTGATATCCGACCTCCGCGATCGCTTTGGCAAAACTGGAGTTAAGGAGGGTGATGCGCTGTTCAAGCAGATTTTCAATCCGCAGCAGCAGCGGGCAGTTGTGACCACGAGCAGCCGCGCCAGCGACGATCTCTGGCAGAGAAACTTCGACCTCACCATTGGGAAATTTCGCTTTGACCGTCACGTCCCCATTGGCGGAAAGACCGAAATTGCCAGCACCCCACTGCCGAATCCCGTAGAGATTTTCTGAATCTTCCACCGTCCAATCTGGATTGTTTCGCGGGCTCATGCAGTTGTTTCTCCTGAATGGATATTATTCGGCAATATTTTCTTTGGCGAAGGTCGGCAGCATAAATGCCCCCAAATGCAGATCTTCATTGTAGTACTTGGTGTAAAAGGTGCGATTGGCGGCCCGTTCACGCGCAAAATCCTTGACCGGATGATACTGCTTACTGGCAAAGGCGAAGCTCCAGAAGCCGCTCGGATAGGTCGGAATAAAAGCCTGGTACATTTCAACGATAGGGTAGACAGCTCGCAGGTTTTGATACATGTTTTTCTGGATTTCGGCATGGTAGAAAGGTGATTCGCTCTGCGCAACCATAATGCCATCGACCTTCAGCGCTCCGTGCACCAGTCGATAGAAATCTTCTTCAAACAGCCCGACCGCTGGTCCGATCGGGTCGGTTGAGTCGACCAGGATGACATCGAATTCATTCTGATGTTCACGGATGTAGGCCAGCCCATCATCGACATGCAGTTTGACCCGTGGGTTGCTGCCGTCGATCTCGCAGGCCATACTTGGCAGTAGTTCGACCGATTTCTCGATCACCAGTCCGTCGATTTCACACAAAGTCGCCAGCTCAACCCCCGGATGCTTGATGATTTCGCGGATACTGCCACCGTCGCCACCGCCGATGACCAATACCTGTTTCGGATCTGGATGGACGAATAGGGCCGGGTGGACGATCATGTCGTGATAGATGAATTCATCTCGTTCGGTCACCATCACCAGTCCGTCGAGCAGCATCATTCGGCCGAATTCCAGCGTTTCGACAATGTCGAGTTGCTGGAATTCGCTTTTTCCGGAGAACAGTGTGCCACTGGTTTTCATGGTGATGCCAACGTTATCACTGTGTTTTTCGGTGTACCAGAGTTCCATTCTGATTCTATCCTCGCGAGGGAAAGCACTTTTGATGAATCTGCTGTTACTATACCCGGTTATCTGCCTAGTCAAGATATTATCTTAACATTGCAGCGGTTTTTTGCCCGGGAGGATATATTTTTTGCCGTCGCTGTGATAAACAGAGCGGATGTTTGGAAATTCTGTTGTTGTGAAAGGATAGATGCAAATGACCAATGTTCAGAAAATTGGCTTTATCGGTGGCGGCAATATGGCAGAAGCCCTGATCAAGGGTTTGCTGGCTGGCGGGTTTCCCGTCGAGCGGATTATGGCCTCAGAACCGAGTGAGCTGCGCCGCGACCATCTCGGTGAGGAGTACGGTATTGAGCTGACGATCGATAATAAAGACGTCGTGAAGGCGTGCGAAATTATCGTCCTGTCGATCAAGCCGCAGATTGCTGATGAAGTACTAGAGGAAATTTCCTGCGTTTTTAACAATGAAAAGCTGTTGGTCTCGATTCTCGCCGGGGTTTCCAGTGGTCAGATAGAGAAACATTTTGCGGGCGCCCCACGGGTTGTCCGGGTGATGCCAAACACCCCGGCATTGGTCAGTGAAGGTGCCAGCGCAATCTGTCGTGGGCATAATTCAACCAAAGATGATTTGGCTCTGGTTAAGCAACTGTTCGAATCGGTCGGCAAGGTGCAGGTGATCGATGAAAGGCAGATGGATGCTGCGACTGGTCTGTCCGGTTCCGGGCCTGCTTATATTTATACTGTTGTTGAGGCCTTGGCAGATGGCGGGGTTCGCGAAGGGCTGCGGCGTGATGTCGCTCACGCATTGGCGGTGCAGACGGTGGTTGGCGCTGCGCTGATGGTGCGGGAGACGGGTGAGCACCCGGCGATTCTGCGCGACCGGGTCTGTTCCCCCGGCGGTACGGCGATCACTGGAGTGAGTACCTTGGAGAAAAAAGGTTTGCGGACAACTCTGATGGAGGCGGTTTCCGCTGCGGCGAATCGCTCTCGGGAGTTGGGCGGTCAGTAGTTTTCAGTTTAAGATAGTTGCTTCTCTCCGCCCGGTCTGTATAGGATTCGGGCGGTTTTTTTTTAGCTATTCGAATCGTTGGGGCAGGCTTTGCCGAGAACCCCATCTGCCAGTCGGATATGCTTAATTGTTTTCCAGTCGAGCCCGAGCAATTGCGCTCCCGCCGCATCGACAGCCACCGGGTCAAATCCGGCAACCAGCTTGTTGACAGGTGGATCACAGGTCGGCCCACCGAGATGATAATCTGCCATG
>CALZLE010000018.1 GCA_945788205.1 uncultured Desulfuromonadales bacterium | reverse complement strand
CCCCGCGACCTTGCCCTTGACTAAAAAGCCAAAAAACGAATCGGGCCGGTTCCTCAAAAAAGAAAACCAGCCCGAACAAACCTGCGAACAAACTATCAACTAATCACAATCCTCCCGCCATAAACACTCTTCCTGCCCACAAAGGTTCGAAAAAGAAGTATTAAAACACTGCGGATTTTCTTCCGACAATTGAATCGCCCGGATCAGATCCTCCTTCTTCAACTTCCCCGGCTTTACCCCGCGCTCCTTTGCAACCGCCTTGACTTGATTCATATTCATTGCCAACTCCTTCGCAAGCTCTCAATTAATTTTCCATCAAATTAAGTAAAACATGATTGAGTATACCGCCACTCTGGAAGTACGCAACTTCCTGATCGGTATCTAGCCGACAATCAACATTGAGGGTTTTGCTCCGCCCATCGGCCCGAGCAATCTTCACTTCGACGGTCTGCTTGGCTTGCAAATCACTGATGGCAGAGATGCTAAACGTTTCACTACCATCCAGCTGCAAACTCTCAGCGCTCACTCCGGCAGGGAACTGTAAGGGCAACACTCCCATGCCGACCAGATTGGAGCGGTGGATCCGTTCGTAACTTTCGGTCAGCACAGCCTTAACGCCAAGCAGCAGCGTCCCTTTGGCGGCCCAGTCACGGCTGGAACCGGTGCCATACTCTTTACCACCAACGATAACCAACGGCACACCTGTTTCGGCGTAACGGTTTGCGGCATCAAAGATGCTCATCTCGGTACCATCCGGCATCAACCTGGTAAAGCCACCCTCGGTTTCTACCATCTTGTTACGCAGGCGGATATTGGCAAACGTCCCTCGCATCATCACTTCGTGATTGCCGCGCCGCGAACCGTAGGAATTGAAATCCTGCTCTGCAACTCCCTTTTCGCGCAAGTAGCTCCCCCCCGGACTGCTTGCTTTGATCGCCCCGGCCGGGGAAATATGATCGGTCGTGATACTATCGCCAAGCAGGGCGAGAACTCGCGCATCGGTAAAGCCGGAATAGCTATCGGCTCGCTGCAGTTCTTCGAAGAATGATGGGTGGCGAATGTAGGTTGAATCGGGCTGCCAAGCATAGGTCAGGCCTTCGGGGATCGGCAGGTTGCGCCAATCCTGATCCCCGCTGAACACTTCGGCATACACTTTGTGGAACATCTGCTCGTTCACCAGCGCCACCATTTCGGCGACCTCGGCATTACTTGGCCAGATATCTTTTAAGTAGACTGATTGACCATCGCTGCCGGTTCCGAGCGGTTCGCTGCTCAAGTCGATCCGGGTGGTTCCGGCCAAAGCATAGGCGACCACCAGCGGCGGCGAGGCCAGCCAGTTGGCCTTGGTTTGCGCGTGAATTCGCCCTTCAAAGTTTCGGTTACCAGACAGGACCGAACAGACGGTCAAATCACCTTCTTCGATAGCAGCTGCAATCGGCCCGGTCAGGGGTCCGGAATTACCGATACAGGTGGTGCACCCGTAACCAACAATGTTGAAACCGAGCTGATCGAGAAAACCCTGCAATTCTGCCTTGGCCAGATAATCGGTCACCACTTTCGAGCCGGGTGCCAGTGATGTTTTGACCCAAGGTTTTTGGCTCAGGCCTTTTTCAACCGCCTTCTTGGCCACCAGTCCGGCAGCCATCATCACTGCGGGATTGGAGGTGTTGGTACAGGAGGTGATTGCAGCGATCACCACGTCTCCGTGCGCCAAACTCTCGTCGCTGCCACTGACCGGTACCGAAGCCTCGGAGTCGGCGGGCAGAATCTTTTCGGTGGCGGTACGCAAATCTTCCAGCAGGACCCGATCTTGCGGCCGCTTCGGACCGGCCAGGCTGGGCCGGACAGTCTCCAGGTCGAGCTCCAGAACCGCACTGTATTGTGGATCGGTCATTTCATCGGTCCGCCACAAACCCTGCTCTTTGCAGTAAGCTTCGACCAAGGCGATGGTTTCTTCGCTTCGACCACTCAATTGCAAATAGTCGAGGGTAATACTGTCGATCGGGAAAAATCCACAGGTCGCACCATACTCTGGCGCCATGTTGGCGATGGTCGCCCGGTCGGCCAGCGGCAGCTGAGAAAGTCCGGCACCGAAAAACTCGACGAACTTACCGACCACGCCGTGCTGACGCAGCATCTGGGTGACAGTTAAAACCAGATCGGTGGCGGTGACACCTTCGCTCAATTTTCCGGTCAAACGAAAACCGACCACCTCGGGAACCAACATTGAGATCGGCTGACCAAGCATTGCTGCTTCCGCTTCAATCCCGCCAACGCCCCAACCGAGGACACCGAGCCCATTAATCATGGTGGTGTGACTGTCGGTCCCGACCAAGGTGTCAGGGTAGGCCCAAACCTCACCATCCTTTTCTTCGGTCCAAACCGATTGTGCCAGATATTCGAGGTTAACCTGATGACAGATACCGGTGCCGGGAGGCACAACGCGGAAATTATCGAAGGCGGTCTGTCCCCAACGCAAAAACGTATAGCGTTCGCGATTACGCTCCATCTCTTTTTCGACATTGGCAGAAAAAGCCGAGGCATTCCCGTACTGATCGACCATAACCGAGTGATCGATAATCAGGTCGACCGGAATCTGTGGATTAATTTTTGCCGGATCGCCACCACGCTTAGCGACCGCGTCACGCATTGCGGCCAGATCGACAATCGCCGGAACCCCGGTAAAGTCCTGCATCAAGACTCTGGCAGGGCTGAAAGAAATCTCGCTCGCCTGAGCCTGCTTCGGCTGCCACGCAGCGACGGCTTCGATATCTGCGCGGGTCACGCTGACGCCATCTTCCTTTCGCAACAGGTTCTCCAGCAAAACCTTGATCGTAAAGGGGAGATGGTCCGTTTTCGCTAAACCTGCCGCGGAGGCCGCAGCCAAGCTGCTGTAATGATAAGGCCGGCCAGAAACCTGCAAAGTACGGGTCGCTTGAAAGGAATCTTTTTTCATCTATGTTCTCCTAAATGTCTCTGACTGGAAAATTGAGGACTTCGGATAAATGTTAATACAACAACTCTAGTTTAGCCTGTCTTTGTCCGCTGGCAAAAGGGGGAGGTGAAAAAGATCACGCTTTTAACTCTTTTCAACCACGCCTACGACTCAAATTCCGTTGCTTTGGTCCGGCTTCACACCGACAAAAGTCGCTGCTTTTTTGTGCTGGTGGGGCCTTCTGTTTAACGACTAATTGGTGATAAACCGCATTATCATTAAAACAAATGCGTTGTTTTTCATTCTGCCCTGTGTTAGAAGCGAATTTGTTCTAGATTGGTTGCCCCTATAAAATAAGGAGAGGAAGCATGGCTGAAGGTACTGTTAAGTGGTTCAATGATTCAAAAGGTTTTGGTTTCATCGAGCAGGAAAATGGTCCGGATGTTTTTGTCCATTTTTCAGCAATTCAATCTGAAGGTTTCAAATCTCTCGCCGAGGGCGACCGAGTAATTTTTGATGTAATCCAGGGAGAAAAAGGTCCACAATCTTCCAATGTGGTTAAAGCATAAAAAAATTCTACTGATCGGGCAGGTTTTCGATCGGCTTGATTTCTAAGAGGGTGCATCCACAAAAAAGCTCCGCGGTAATAGCCGCGGAGCTTTTTTGTTTTTACTTAACCACCGACAATGTCGCCAGGGGAACTGATCATTCCCAGCGAGCGCTCCATCAGTATCCGCCACTGGCCATCTTCTTTGATCAAGTTAATCGATTTGAGAATCTGATCCTGATAGAAATCGGAACGGTAGCGCTGCTTCAACTTAACCTGAATACGATCATCACTGATCCTGCGCACCCGGATATCATCGACATCCAACTCGATCCATTGGGGCCGGGTCACTCGGGAGCTGCGCATATCCCGCCACTCGTCCTGACTGCGCCCAAGCTCTGGACGATAATTTTCACTGTATGCGGAAAAATAACTATTAAGGTCCTGCTTCGACCAGGCGTCTACCCAACTTCTAACCGTTGCCGTAACTTCCTGCCGCAACATCTCAGGAAGATCGTCTTGCCCGCCACGCCCCTCTAAACCAAGCGCCACCTTGATCTGTTCAATTGGAATCGCTGCGGCAGCGGAGAATTCGCTGCCTGCTGGCCACCATTGCTTAGGCTCCTCAGCCACAGGAGTTGCCGGAATTGCGACAATTTCCTGTGTTTCCTCTTCTGCCACAACCTCATTCACCGCCGCTTCCTGCTGCAAATCAGCAGGTTCGGCACTGGCCACGACCAACGGCTCTTCAACGGCCAGAGCCGGCTGTTCTGGCTGTTTTTTCTGCTCAGCCGGACGCCAGGATGCGGTCTTGATCAACTCTTCATTCGCTTTAAGCTTGGCGAGCAGTTCATTACGGGTCTGTTCACTGTAGTAATAACCATAGCTTCCCGAGAGAACAAAACCGATTAAAAACCCGCCAAGAGCCCAGGCCGCCGGGCGCCAGCGATCATACTTTTGCCCTGCAACCAGCTCCCAAGCAACATTCGCTTCTTCTTTTGCTTTGGACACTTCCTGCTTAACAAAGGCCAGCTGTCGTTGTCCATCTGCGAGTTTGCTATCAGCTTGACTGCGCTCGTAAAGTGCAGTGTCCAACGCTTTTTGCAGATTATTTTTATCCGCTACCAGGCGCCGTACATCGGCGACCATCTGCTCGGTTTGCTGATCTGCAGAGCGCTCTTCTTGCCCAGCTGGCTGGTTGATGGTCGGGGGTACCGCTGCGGCAACCGGTTCTTCAGAACTCAGCTGCTCTTCAATTTCATCAAAGCTACGCAACTCTTCCAAGAGCTCAGCAAAGGTCGCAAAACGCCACTCGCCAGGCAGCAGAAAACGACCCACAAGGCGTTTAATTCTGGCGTTATCAACGTTCGCACACTGGTCGTCGATCCGCGCATCAACATCGTAAGTTGGGCCAAGCAGCATCTGTAACAGCAGCTCGCCAAGGCTGTGCAGTGTTTCTGCTAGCGTTCCGAAGAGCGCTTCTACATCACCATCAGACATTCCGGCCAGAATTTGTTCGACAGCGCAATCGATGCCAAAATCGAACAGAACAGCACGACCCGTCTCATCAAAAAAGATATTCACGGCGATCATCCGCTGCTGCCCGAGCGATCGCTGCTGGGCATACTCAAGGGCCTCGGTCAGTTCAAAAAGAACCTTCAGCGCCTCATGGTCTGCCAGGGGCTTGGTCAAAAGTTGAGCAAGGCTGTTCCCTACAAAACAGGGCTGAGTATAGTAAAGGGAGTCTTCTTCAAGACCGGAATCATAGATCGGTGCGATTGATGGGTGATCAAGGACCGCCAGTTTCTCAAGCAAGGCCTCTAGTTGCTCCAGCCTGTCGCCTTCGGAAAAGGGCTCGATAGCAAAGGTTTTCAGTGTGACTTCGCGGTTAAAAAATGGGACTTCCGCACAACAACTGGCCCGAGTCTCGCTCGATTCAAAAGCTTCCTTGACTACATACAACCCAAACTGTTGGCCTGG
>CALZLE010000017.1 GCA_945788205.1 uncultured Desulfuromonadales bacterium | reverse complement strand
TTATAAAAGTGCATAACGCCGAATCGGCCAAACCGTTCAAGTGGACCAAGAGTGCAAAATCAATAATTGATGCGGTTGAAAGAGCGAAGTCAGTTAACTGACGCGATTAACCAATCAGGCCACTAGTGTCCTGTTTGGTTAATTCCTTTGACCAATTTCGGCCCTTTTTGCCGCTGCCCGCGTTGCTCAAATTCAGTTTAGCTATGGCTAGTCCGACAGCCTCCTAGGTGTTTTAAAAGCGAGTTTGCGGGAAAAGCACTCGCCGACATCGGTTCGCTTGACCTTTCTGTTATGTGTCTTGGCTTATTTTTCTTAAAAGTTCTTTGATTTCTTTTAGTTCTTGGTGGATATACTCTGACTCAACATTGGATTTATAGGCCATCATTATGAGCTTTACTGAGACCAAGAATACACCTGCCTCAAGTAGTAAATCATGAGTAAAACCTGTAAAGAATAAAGCCATGACAAAAAGAATAAAAGTTACAGCAATTACCACGAGAGAAGCAGTATCAAATTTCTTCATTTTAATACCTCATTCATTTTACACATAAGGGTTTGATAACCGGCGGCGACGAACTGCTAGAACACCACCGCAATTTAGCTTTTGTGTTCAATATTGCACAGACGTATTTCCCGCGCGCATTAGCTTGTTGTACGGTCCCTGTTCATCAGCGAAGACCTGGCTCAATTCTGACAAATGACTGATGATTGCCTTATCTGTATATATTTTTCTGTTTTTGAGGTAACAGCAGAACACCACCGATTATCGATGTTGAAATCCATTTCTGCCATTTAATTGAAAATTTGCCAACCCGCTTGCGCGGGTCTGGTCAAGTATTAAATTGAGTAAAAGCCCCTGCTGTCCCATAGCTTTAAATGAGCGACAACTGCCTGTCACTTAACGATTTTCTTCTGCCTGGAGGCGCGAATAGTTCCATGAAGTCGCGCCGTTCAAACAGATTTAACTGTAATAACCGCAACATCTGCGGCATGGAGTGCCCAAGTCTCGACTGAAGTTTCAGAAACGCTGCCTAAAGTTTGCTCATAATGTTACAGATACAAGAACAAGCGAAAAGGTCACAACAGCAATAATAATTAGTGCAATTGAAAGATTCTTTTTTAGCTTTAACAGTCTTGAAACATATTCTGTTGGGGGATTTCTACAAAAAGCCTTGAATTCTGCATTCTGGCCGCGAAATAGTGGAAACGGAGTTCCCCCCATATTTAAGTATTCTGATCTGATTTTAGTCGAAATCAAGTAGACCAGACACCCCAGGCCGATAATAAGAATAAGTGCGATTCTCAGGTAGAACATGACTGATATTGAACCCTTCTTGTTTTATTGATTTCGACAGCGCCGAGCAGCCCAAGGGCTGTTACCAGCCCCTTTTAATTTTATTGAGTTTGCTACCGGCTACATTCTTGCTGAGCTAAAAGGTTTACTTCCAATTTTTGCGGTGACAGCTGGGGAAACAAACGTGGCTTCGCCACTTTCAGCTTTAGGATATTGAAGCCCAATTACTAGGAGGCTGTTGGACTATTCGGGCCAAAGCGAAAAATTGGATTTTTGATGCCAGGTTTGGGCTCGTTTGAGAGCCAATAGCCAAAGCTATTGGTCGAAATGGAGCTCAAATCTGGGCCAACCAGGCGATTTTGCAGCCGGCTCATGGATCGTCCGACAGTTTCCTAGTGCTTCAGAAACAACGTCAACCATTTTCTTGGGCTCAAAATTCAACACACCGAGAACTAGCCTGCCCTTTACCTCTGCTATGGGATGTTGCGTAAAGCGACCATAGCTTAAACGTTTGCCATACTTTCCGAAATCGATAGTCATTATGTAAGTTGGTTGGTGTGCGTGACCCACCGCAATTTGGTTTTGCTTTTCAATTTAGCGCAGACGTATTCTCCGTCCGGCTCGTTGCATTGCTAGGGCGCCTTTGCTACTATGTACGGAGTTTCCGTACAAGAAAGGAGCCAGTCTATGGATACTGTAAGTGTTAACAAGTTTCGCGACAATTTAAAGGGCTTTGTAGAGCAGGTTGCTAACGACCACCTTCCGCTGAAAGTGACTCGCCGAAGTGGTGATGATTTTGTGGTTATCAGTGCTGAAGACTGGGAGAGAGAGCAAGAGACTCTTTATGTTCTTCAAAATTCCAGCCTCATGAAGCAAATTGCTGAATCTTCTGCAAGCCACGCAAAGGGCGCTGGATATAAACCCAAGGATGGAGAATTGAATGAGATCCTTGGTGTTTGAAGGGCGCACCTGGGACGCCTACGAGGGACTTCGAGTTAGGGACAAGCGCTTGCATAAAGCTCTTTGCTCCATTTTGAAAGAAATGCTCCGGGGTGACCCTGCTGTGGGTATTGGAAAGCCGGAAGCACTTCGTCACAATCTTTCTGGATTGTGGTCACGCCGATTGAGTCAAAAAGACAGACTCGTTTATAAATTCGACGATGACTATATCTACATTTTTGCAATTGGGGGCCACTGCGATCAATTTTGAGTCTTAACGGTTCACGAAAACCGGCGGCGACGCGAACTTGCGTGAACCACCGCAATTTTATTTTTGCTTTTCAATTGAGTACAGATGTCTTTTCCGTCCGGTAGGCATTAGTTTGTTGGCCAGATTCTATTTGGCGATAAAATAAACGGCTATTCCAACAACAAGTGCCAAGCCTACAAATGAACAAACTGTGCCTGATTCGTCCCCAAAGTGGTCTTTTGGGTATTTCCCAAAGGAAATTGTTTTTAAAAATATTCTTCCGATCCAGTAGAAGAGAAATTCAAAAACCATATCAAAAAATATACGGTTGAGGAATATCCATATTAGTTTGAAAACACCTTCTACAATTTCACTGCCCGGCACTATTAATAATTCTCTCTGGTTAATGGTTCATTGCGTTGTTATGTGCCCTTTCTTGTGGTACAGTAATACGTACATGTACCGAAAGGAGGTCAGCACATGGAAGCTATTTCGTACACTAACGCAAGAAGCAACTTGGCAAAAACCATGGAAAAAGTCTGTGAAGACCATGATCCTGTTATTATAACGCGCCGGAATGAAGGCTCGGTCGTTATGATGTCTCTTGAGGATTACCAGGCCCTTGAAGAGACCGCGTATTTGCTGAGAAGCCCTAAAAACGCCCGCCGTCTTTTGGAGTCGATTGCTCAGTTGGAATCAGGTGACGGCACTGAGCGGGAGCTTTCTCTGTGAAACTCATATTTTCCGAAAATGCTTGGGATGATTACCAGTATTGGATAAAAGCCGATAAGAAAATCCTCAAGCGGGTGAATGCATTGATTCAGGACATACAGCGTTCACCTCTTTCTGGTATCGGGAAGCCCGAACCTTTAAAACACGGTCTGTCGGGCTATTGGTCCAGACGCATCAACGATGAGCATAGAATCGTGTATAAGGCTACTGACGACTCTATTTTTATTGCTCAGTTACGATACCATTATTAATTTCGCACAGCCGAGTAGCCCCAGGGCTGTTACCAGACCTTCAATGCGCTCCACTGTAATAACTGCGTTGGACTATTTTTACTGAATCTCCAAACCTCTGCTTCATGGATAACATGACTTGATCGGCACGAGATTGCCCTTCGGTGCTGAATCCACGTTCAGCAAATCCATACTTGTTGTAATAAATTTCAGCACAAATAACTGAGAGCTTGCTGTCTTTTTTTGAGTATAAAAACGAGATAGCCAACTCTCGATAATCAGGGTCAACGAACCGGCCTACCATTCCCCAGTCCAGTTCTTCCCAATCTTCATGTGCTGAGATATCCGTACTTCGAGATTTCTTCATCTGGTAGCCGTTGGTAAGCATCAGAGTGTAGATATCGTGGAGGTCTGACCTTGTTACGTCACTCACCCTGGCCGATAGAATTCCAGTTTTGTCCATCCATAGTTTATGGCACCCCGTAGATATGAGGCACAGTAGAACTAAAATAACGACCCTGGTCTTATATGTATGTCTGATCATCGTTATTGACATCCTGTGGGCCTAACGAGCCTGTAGTAAAACTCTGCTTCTAATTGATCCATAAAAAATCGGCTTCGAAATTTGCCGTACAATCCTTTTTCTCTATTCAACTAATGGTTTCGTGACCCATAAATCAGGCCCGTTCCAAAATTATCGGAGTTATCCTACAGCCTCAACGGATTTGCATAACCGGCTGCGTCGTGCCGACTCAAATGAGTAGAGACCCTTTCGAGAACCGCCGCTGATTCAACAGTCCGCGTTCATGCTTGGGTTAGAGCCTAATCAGCCTCTTCGATGTCTTCAATGCTTGCAATATACCCTCCTTGGGATCGAATAAATGTGAAACGAACAATAAGTTCACTCCAGATCCCATCAATCGGAAGAGAGTGGTCAAGATGATGGCCGAGCCCCTCTATCGTTGGATAGATTTCAACATAAGGGGTTCCAATTGTTTTATCAGGGTCGCTTACCTTGGGATTTGATGTTCCAGTAAAACTTGAAACGGTGCGATAAATCTTTTCTTCATTCCAATAAAAACATACTGAGTCTTGACCATCTAACATTTCTGAGGCCTTTTCATAGGCTCCACTCGATACACAATCAAACCACTGTAAAGCGAAACTTGTTAAACAATCTTTTAATTTTTCATTTTTTCTTTTATAAATCATTCTTTGTCTCTAACGAGCCTGTAGTAAAACTCTGCTTATAATTGATCCATAAAAAATCG
>CALZLE010000016.1 GCA_945788205.1 uncultured Desulfuromonadales bacterium | reverse complement strand
TAGGTCCTGAGCATTTATCCAACCCGTCTCCTCCAGGAACGGGCTAAGTGTCTCAGGGTGTATGCTCCAGAGCCATGGTTCTCCAACAATCTTCTGCAGCCACAGCATCAATCCCGTCCATCGCCCGGCATCGGGTCGACCATCCGTACCGGCAGGGATATAGCTAAAGGCGATCCGACTGCCGACACCAACAATTTCAGAACATTGACAAAATAAACCCCGGACCGCTTCGGAAGGCAGGTACATCACGAGGCCCTCGGCGACAATGACAGTTCGTGTACTCTGGTCCCACAACTCGTTTTTCTCTAGAACATCCACCAGTTTCCGTTCGCCAAGATCTTCCGCGATCAGACAGAGATTGTCCCGTGGTCCCATCTTCTGCATTCCTCTCGCCTTGAGACAAGCTGTCGCCGGGTGATCAATTTCAAAGAAGTTCACGCCAGGGAACTCCGGTGCCAAGCGCCACCCCAGCGTGTCGTAACCGGCTCCCAGAATAAGAATCTGGGTAGCGCCTCTGCCAATACCATCTCTTACCTGGTGTTCGCAGAATGCCTTTCGGTGGGCAAAGGCCTCAAACTGACCCGGCAGCATCCAATCAAACGCTTCGCAGACAGAGACCGCTCGTTGGGAGCGAGCCCAGCGTACGGTTCTTGCTCCGGTTGCACCGGAAGTAACCAGCAAGCTCTCCGTCGCTTGGACGATTCCAGGAGGAAGTAATTTGTCCATCCCCGGTTTCGCCCCTAAGGTCACAACAATCAGGGCAACCTTGTCCGCCGTCCTGCTCGGCTTATCCTTGCGCACAGAATCTCCTTTGGAACAGAAGAATTAGGCGTAACCTATCGTTGTGGCCCCTTACTCAAGCTCCGTCTTGCGTATTCTCTCGATCGTTTCTTGCACTTCAGGAGTTTTTGAAGAAATCTGGGTTGCCGCCCCATGCTTAAACCGGAAATCGCAATGGGGACAGTCATCGGCTAGGGTTTGTGTGCGGATAAGGCCCCATCCCATCGCCTCGCTCAAGGCAATATCTGACATACAGACGTATGGAGCAAACTCCTCTCCACCGTGCTTTTTGACAAAGGTGAGATTGCCACATTGCAGGTAATTGACCCCAAAGTCGAATGCACCTCCCTCGCCAATAAGATACTCGACCTCAAAGTCGCCGAACCGAACCTTTTGTTGTTGCCTGGATCGCCTGGCGATAACCTTCTTCACCAGTTGGGAAAACATGAAACGCTTCAACAGCCACCGCTTCCAAGGGGGAATCTCTGCCAGTCTGAGGCGAAGTGCCTGGTGGCACAATTCCCACGCCTCTGCCGGCGCCTTGGCATATTTCTTCATCGTCTTATAGACCGCGAGTTCCTGGGCGGTGATGAGGAGAAAACTATTCAGCAGTCTTGCTCGTCCTCCTTTAATGTAAGGAATTTCCGGGATGAGCTGCGCATACTGCTGGCGAGCCTCTCGTTCCAAACTGCCGGCAAATTCCTTGCCGTAGCGGTCGATAAGCAAGGGGTTTATCAGTTCAGAGGTACGATCAAAATCCGTCAGGAGCTTGTCTTGGTGCGCTCGATAATAGCCCATCACTTGACTTGGCATGCCAGCCTCCGCGAATTTGTCGTGCTCTCTATGTATCCTTTTCCAAAGCTATGACTACTTTTCCTTTGAAATGTCCTTCACCAAAGTACTGGAAAGCTTCAGCCGTTTCGCTTAATGGGAAACATCTAGCTATAACAGGTTTTACTTTGCCGGATTCAAAAAGTTCTTTAAGAACGTTTAAATCTTTGTTTGGTTTATGCATTATCAAAGTCAGTTTTTTACTTTCGATCATGGAAATCAATGGTCCAAGGAACACGAGCTGTAAGATTCGTGCAGATCTCCCTCCGACCGTGACATAAATTCCATTAGAACTTAATGCACGCCTATAATCAAAAACAGAACGATCTGTTTTAACATCGAGGATCAGATCGTAACACTTCCCATTTTTTGTAAAATCTTCTTCAGTGTAATCAATAACATGGTCTGCACCAAGAGAGCTCATCATGTCCAATTTACCTGTGCAGTCCACGCCGGTCACGTCAGCACCAAATGATTTGGCCATCTGAATTGCAAATGTCCCTACTCCGCCACCAGCACCATTAATCAAAATTCTTTGCCCAGGCTTAATCGCGCTTTTATCGCAAAGGCCCTGCAGTGCAAGAAGTCCCGCTTGGGGTGTGGCTGCTGCTGCTTCGAATGTCATACCGGCTGGCTTCAAAGTAAGTTCGCTTTCACGAGCACATACATATTCGGCAAAACCTCCCCAAGAACCCTCGCATAGGTCTCCGAATACATCATCACCCGGATGAAACTGCTTTATGTTGCTTCCAACCGATTCAATTCGCCCTGCTACGTCACATCCAAGAATGTTAGTTTTTTTGGGTTTTAGAATCCCACTCAGCAGGCGATATTCTAACGGCCTACCTGTCAACATATCCCAGTCCCATGAATTTATGGAGGCCGCATGGACTTTTATTAAGACTTCATTGTCCTTGGGAGTAGGCTTTTCTACTTCTTTGAGCTGGAGAACATCAGGTAGCCCGTATTTTGTAAATACGATCGCTTTCATAAGAACTCCTCGAAGTTAACTTAGCTTCGTCATCTTCAGGTTTTGTTGTCAGGTTCCAAAGTTATGACTACTTTTCCTTTGATGTGTCCCTCTTTCAGATAACGGATGGCCTCGGGGACCTCGGTCAGCGGAAATGTTCTGTCGATTACCGGTTTGATCTTCCCCGCAGCCAGCAACTCTTTCAGGGTCGCCATGGACTCTTTCTTGCTTGGCATCGAAAAGTTCATATTCCGCAACTGACTGACGAAGCGCGACAGCAACATCAGTTTAAAAAAGCGCGGCAAAAGTCCCAGCCAACGGCACATCCCCCTGCCGTAATTGTCGTGCCCGATGAGCACATAGGTCCCCTTGGGCGTAAGTGCGCGTCTGCAGTCTGCTAAGGAATGGTTTCCCGGAATATCGAAGATCAGGTCGTAGCGCTCGCCAGTTTGGGTGAAGTTCTCCTGGGTGTAATCAATGAGGTGGTCTGTGCCGATCGACCGGACCATATCTATTTTGCTCGGGTGGTCCACGCCGGTCACTTCTGCTCCAAACGCCTTGGCAAGCTGTACGGCAAAGGCTCCCACACCTCCTGCTGCGCCGTTGATCAAGACCTTTTGTCCCGCCTGTACCAATGTGCCATCGCCAAGATTCCAGAGTGCGATTAATCCAGAGGTCGGTACTGCCGCGGCTTGTTCAAAGGTTATGTTCGCAGGCTTCAAAGCCAGGGCTTCTTCAGGAGCACAGACATACTCCGCATAGGATCCGCCGTTGGTCCACTGATGGCCACGGATGCACTCGCCAAACACTTTATCCCCTGGTTTAAACCGCGTCACCTTCTGGCCGACCGACTCAACCAGCCCCGCCACATCCGTTCCCGGAATAGTTTTTTTGGGTTTGAGCAGTCCGGCCCCCATCAGGCGAAGAACATAAGGCAAGCCGCTCACGACATGCCAGACATCGGCATGGACGGAGGCCGCATGAACATTTATCAAGACTTCATCGTCCTCAGGAGTCGGTTTTTCTACCTCTTTGAGCTGAAGAACCTCAGGTGGTCCATATTTAGTGTGGGTAATCGCTTTCATAAGTATTCCCTCGAAGATGACTTCGATTCGACCATTTTCATAATTGTTTGCGACAACGCCTCCTGCACGCATGTAAAATCTAACGTCCGAATCGGTGGCGAATTAAGCGTCCGCTGCATTCGCTGGTTATCGAGCAACATACGACACATACCCAAATGACGGTTATCTATATTAGCGGGAGGCACTATGGCCGCCCGCTAACGGTCCTAAACAAACATTCTAGATCCAGCTCAGCGCCTTTCTGATTATCTCTGTTGCTCCGGTTTGCGCGCAGTCGCCGTGCGCAATCAGTAGTCGGCTGGCTCTCCAGCCAAGCACTTTCCGACGAGCAGCGCGGGCGGGTCCGCGGCGAAGAAAACTAGCCCGCCACTCCCGCGGTGTGCTGCCTTGCTCACCAACCAAGCTATCCAGCTTCATAAGCTGACCTTTCCAGCCCGACATTTTTTCTTGCGCATGCCGCTGGATGAGGTCGCAAATGATTGTAGTGCAAGACGCCCGGTGGAAAAACACGACCTCGTCCATTGCCAATGAGCCACGAAAGATCACTTGATCGATGTCTGCCGCCCAAGCCGGATCGGGTTCATCGCCAAGATCCGCGTCAAAGTGAACTTCCGGCTTCTTACGGGCAAGTCCAGGTGGCGCATACAGACGCGCACTAGGCCATCGCTCAGCCCATTCTCCCAAAAATAGATGATGTATTTTGTTCGGCGATACGATATGACGTACGGGTCCGATTTCCTCAACCGAGCTGGCCAGCTCGTCGGTCAGGGCGACTGGCGACCATACCCATACGCCTCCATCCGAGAGGCGTGCCACCGCCATACGAGTGGGATACGGAAAGCCGTAAAACGATACGGTCGGCCCCTCGGCTACATAGAGAGAAGGTCCAAATTCTTCAAGCATACAGATAGCCTCCTAATCTGCGAGCGCTGCGAGTTGCTTCATAGCGTTTGCTGAGGGACCGGACGACTTGAACCCGAAACCTCTGGTATATGTTTTCATTTTATCAAACCACATACGTTTAAAAAGCCGGACCTTAGCCCGATCTCTTTCAAGCGTTTAGTTGGGCCGAGTCTCGTCTTGCGCATTCCTTTGTGTTGTCATTAGCCCCCAACTCCGAGACCACACAAATCCATCCCTTTCGGGGTTCCACAG
>CALZLE010000015.1 GCA_945788205.1 uncultured Desulfuromonadales bacterium | reverse complement strand
TTCAGACCAACACGGCAAGCTCAGAAGAAAGTGCTGCGACCAGTGAAGAACTCTCCGCCCAGGCAGCCCGCCTGAATCAACTGCTCGCACATTTCACCTTACAAGAGAGCAATGACGTGCAGCAGCAAGGACAGTTCGTACGCCAACCTGGAAATCAAGCCATCGGTTGGTGCAATTCATAAATTCTTGCCCCGCTTCCGGCAATCTGATTCCGGAAGCGGGGCATGCGTCCCAAACTCTTCAAATCACGTATACACAAGCAACATAGATTGTTTTTTTAGCCGGACCGGTGTATGTTGTCGATCTAGTAAATCTGACTTTTTGTTTTGATCGTATAAGGAGGAGATAGATGTTCGGATTGGGAACGACAGAGCTGCTGATCATCCTGGTACTGGTGATGGTTATCTTTGGCGCTGGTAAGCTACCACAAGTTGGGAGCTCACTCGGCAAAGGGCTGCGCAACTTCAAAAAAGGCGTCAGTGAAGCCGACGAAGATGAAATTGAAGAAGCCAAGGTTGAAGAGATCGAGAAAAAGGATAAGGACGACGCCTAAACTTGATCGAACAAAGAGAAAAAAGGAGCAAGCCCTAAACGGGATGCTCCTTTTTCTTTTTCACCATCCTGCCAATCAGCCGCCGATTCCCTGCATTCTTCGACCACCGACACTACTCTCCTCAAGCTGATGTTGCTTCGGCTTGGCAGCAACCGATTTTTCCAACAGTGCTGCCAACCCTTCGTCATCGACCCCCGAACGTAAAATCGTCCGTAGATCGATCTCATCTGGAGACAATAAACAGGGCCGCAAATACCCATCCGCCGTCAACCGTAACCGGTTGCACTCGCGACAGAAATGTTCCGACACCGCGGGAATAATACCGATGGTTCCAGCAGCCCCTTGCAGCCGATAAATTCGTGCCGGGCCAAGAATTCCCGGCCGCTCCTCTTCGTTCAGCTCGGCAACCTGTTGCAGATCGGCCTGAATTCGGGCCGCTGGATAGAGCTGATCAGGCGTATAGTCGAGACCGGAACTGACCGGCATAAATTCGATAAACCGCACCTGCCAAGGATTCTCGAAGGTTAGACGGGCGAAGTCGGCAATTTCATCTTCGTTAACCCCGAGAATCGGCACCATGTTGATTTTTATCGGTGCCAACCCGACCGCATCGGCCGCCTCTAAACCGGCCAAAACCTGTTCCAACCCAGCACGGCGGGATATTTCCTTAAAGCGTTCCGGCTGCAGACTGTCCAGACTGATATTGATCCGCGACAACCCTGCCTGTTTCAAAGCGACAGCATTTTCTGCCAGCAACAGGCCATTGGTGGTCAATGTCAATTCAGGCTGCTGCGGCAACTGCGCCAGTGACGCGATAAAATCGATCAACCCTTTACGGACCAACGGCTCGCCACCGGTTAAGCGAATTTTTCGTACACCCAATTCGACCGAAACCCGAGCGACCCGATACAGCTCTTCGTAACTGAGGATGCCACCATGCCCAACCGAGGGAACCCCGGCTTCTGGCATACAATAGCGGCAGCGCAGATTGCAACGATCGGTCACCGAAATCCGCAAGTAATCAATTTTTCTTAAAAAGGAGTCTCGCAAGATGTTTGTTCCCTGAAATGAGGAGAGGCGACGCATGCGCCGCCCCCTTGTGTTCTAACTATAGCCTTTTTCCGAATGCGAGACAACTACTGCGTCTCGGAGCCTTTCGGCAATTTAGCCTCAAAGTTACGTTTTTCAACCGCACAGCGATAGGCCTCCTCAACAGTAATTTTTCCTTCGTCGAGCAAGCTCAGCAAATGAGTATCCATCAGCTGCATACCATCTTTTCGAGCGGTCTGAATAATCGATGGAATCTGGAACGTCTTTCCTTCGCGAATCAAATTACCGACCGCCGCATTTCCGAGCATAATCTCTAGAGCAGCGACTCGCCCTTTGCCATCGGCGGTTTTTAGCAACTGCTGGCAGACGACGCCCTTAAGGCTCTCACCGAGCATACTACGGACCTGCTCCTGAGCATCGGTCGGAAACACATCAATAATTCGATCAATAGTTTTCGGCGCTGAGTTCGTGTGCAGAGTACCAAACACCAAATGGCCCGTTTCTGCTGCGCTCATCGCCATTTCGATGGTTTCCAGATCACGCATCTCACCAACCAGGATGATATCCGGGTCTTCCCGCAATGCTGCTTTTAGTGCCGCAGCAAAAGACATGCTGTGGGTCCCGATCTGCCGCTGGTTCATCAACGACATTTTATTCGGATGAATAAATTCGAGCGGATCCTCCAGAGTCAGGATATGTTCTTTACGCGTGCTGTTAATCAGATCGATCATCGCAGCCAGAGTCGTCGACTTGCCGCTGCCGGTCGGGCCGGTCACCAACACCAGACCTTTTTTAAAGCGGGTCATTTTGCGCACCCCCTCCGGCAGTTTCAATTGATCGGCAGTGAGAATTTCGCTCGGAATAATCCGAAATACCGCACCGACTCCGCGGTAGGTATCTAGCATATTGCCCCGAAAGCGGGCCAAACCTTCGATCTCGTAAGCAAAGTCCAGATCACGGGTTTCTTCAAACTGCTGCTTCTGCTCATCATTAAGAATTTCGTAGAGCAACGCCGTGGACTGATCGTTGGTCAAATCGGGAGATTTGATCCGCACCATTTCACCATGCAAACGCAGCATCGGCGGCGCACCGGTCGAGATATGCAGATCACTGGCGCCCTGCTGTTGCATCATCTTAAATAGCGCATCAATTTTTGCCATAAACCCTCCGAATTAATAATTTCTTATCTTGCCAGCCAAAGCGTTTTCTGTCAAGCAGATCAGCTCCCCAATACTTGCCCGAAAAATCCGGGCGTGTTATCGTCCCAGCCCTTCTACATGATAAGATCAAGATTAATCGGAGGAATAGATGAGTAAGGCACTGGGACTTTTATCTGGCGGACTCGACAGCACCTTGGCGATGATGGCCTTAATGCGCCAGGACATCCAGGTCACCGGCATCTCGTTCGTCACGCCCTTTTTCGGCGCCGGTAAAGCGAAGCTTGCCGCCGAGGCGATCGGCTTTCCGCTGATCGTCAAAGAGATCAGCGACATCCACCTGGAGATGGTAAAGAATCCGAAATACGGTTACGGCCGCAACATGAACCCCTGCATCGATTGCCATGCGATGATGTTCAGGCTTGCCGGCGAAATCATGGAAAAAGAGGGGTTCGACTTTCTCTTTTCCGGCGAAGTGCTCGGTCAGCGGCCGATGAGCCAGAACGCCAACGCCCTGCGCTCCGTAGCCAAACACTGCGGCTATCCGGACAAGATCTTGCGCCCGCTCTCCGCCAAGCTGCTGCCGATCACGCCGATGGAAGAGAGCGGCCTTGTTGACCGAGAACAACTCCTCGATTTCCAGGGCCGCTCGCGCAGACCGCAGCAAGCCCTGGCCGTAAAATGGGGCTACCCCGACTACCCTTCCAGTGGCGGCGGCTGCCTGTTGACCGAGGCCGGCTTTTCCAATCAGCTGCGTGACCTGCTGCAACATGATCCTGCTGCCACGTCAGCCGATGTCGAGCTGCTCAAAGTCGGACGCCAGTTCCGTCTCACAGAATCAGTCAAGCTGGTTGTCGGTCGTCACCAGACAGATAATGATCGATTGCAACAGCTGGCCAAAGGGTGTCAACTGAAACTAAGGTGCGCCAATTTCAGTGGTCCGCTCGGCGTTTTATGTGGAGAACCAGATCAGCAGGGGCTGGAAACAGCTGCGGCAGTTCTGGCTTCTTATGGCAAAGGCAAAGATGAACCCAAAATCGAAGTCTTGTTTATCAGCGACGAAAAACAGTTTACGATAAGCGTGCAACCGATGCCGCGGGACGACTCGCGAGCGTTGCTCATCTCGTAACCGAAACGCGACAAGATGGAATAAACAAAAAACGCCCCGCCGGATC
>CALZLE010000014.1 GCA_945788205.1 uncultured Desulfuromonadales bacterium | reverse complement strand
CAAGGGAACAGGGCTGGGACTGGCGATTGCGTGGGGGATTATAAAGCAGCACAAGGGCTATATTCTTGTTGATAGTGTTCGCAAGAAGGGCAGTTGTTTTCAGATTTATCATCCCCCACGCAATCGCCAGTCCCAGCCCTGTTCCCTTGCCAGTATCCTTGGTTGTGTAAAAGGGATCAAAAATATTCTGCATGATTTCTGAAGACATACCAACGCCGGTATCTTCGACGGTGATCAACGCGTACTCGCCGGGGTCCCCGTAGCCGTGCGCCTTACAAAAATCCTGATCGATAACAGCCCGTGATGTTTTGATTGATAACACACCTCCACCCGGCATCGCATCACGGGCATTGGTCGCAAGATTAACCAATACCTGCTCAAGCTGTGAAGTGTCTGCGAGAACAAACAGCTGCTGTTCGGAAAGGAGCAATTGTTTATCGATATGCTCACCAATCACCTTACCGAAGAGGTCTTGTACCTGCAGGACAAGGTGGTTTAAATCGACAGGCGTTGATGGGCCAGATTTCTTGCGACTGTAAGCCAGCAATCCGTGAGTTAATTTAGAACCGCGATCCGCTGCCTCGGCAATTTTGCTGATTTTCGGGAGTAACTGCTTGTCGTCTGCGTAGAGAGACTGTAACAAACCTGCGTACCCGGAGATTACCGTCAGAATGTTGTTGAAGTCATGGGCAATACCACCAGTCAAAGTTCCGACGGCTTCCATTCGCTGTGACTGCTGCAACTGCTTTTCCAGGGTTCGGCGGCGCGAAATATCAATAAAAGTGATAACTCCACCTATCAATTCACCCTCGCGCATCATCTGATGCCCCCAGTACTCAACCGGAATTTCATGGCCATCTTTGCAGCGGAGTAAACCGTCAGAACCGGTTATTTTTTCCTTGTTTTCTATCGCCTCCATAAAAGGACAGTCACAGTCCGTTTCTCCCTGTTCGTGCTTGTGGCTGTTGTCGACTAACTGACAGAAGCTCTTCCCGACAAGGTCAGACTCGTCTTTGTAGCCAAGCATTCTTAAGGTAGATGGATTACAGAAAACACAGTTCCCTGTCAGGTCGATACCGACAATCGCCTCAGCTGTCGAGTTAAACAGAGTGCGCAGCATTTCTTCACTGTGAGCCAGTTCACGGACGTAGTCGAGCCTTTCACATTCAGCTGCGGCACGAGACGCAATAACAGACAACAACTCCTCTATGTGAGGGACCGCGAGCATTGGTTCACGCGAGTAGGCACTCACGACACCGAGAATTTGGCCGTTATGACCAAGCATCGGGATACCAATAAAACTTTGAATGTTTGTCAGTTTAAATTGCGTTAAAGCGGGAAACTGCTTTTCTGCACCTTCCGTATAGTAACAGTATTCCCCTTTCAGGATTTCCGCATACGGAGTGTCTGATGGGCTCAGTAAAAAATGATTTTCCAGTTGACCATTTAAGCAGCTGGCTTGAATAGACAGTCGCTCTCCATCTACAATGCCGATACTTGCGCCGTCGGCATTTAACCAGTCGCACAGGTTTTGTACGATTTCATCCAGACACTCTTGGCCGGTCAAACCAACAGTGCTGCGGACCAGCGTTTTTATCGACGTCTCATATTTTTCCCGCAAGGTAATGTCACGGGCAACTGAAAAGAAAACTTGTTGACCGTTGAGTTCAAACAGCTGGCAACCAATCTCTACTGGCAACCAATCTCCGTCAGCGGTTAACAATTCGGATTTAAAGAGCGCATGTTCGTGTTCAATAATCTCTTCCAGGATCTGCTTGAATCCGTCGGGGTCATCTTGGCTGTTCCGATTTATCATGAACGGAGTCATCGTTCTGAATTGAGCTCGTGAATAACCCAATAAGCGGCAGGCGACATCATTGACTTCGATAAAATTGCCCGGCGTCCCGTCAGCAAGCTTTTTAGAAACGAGAATTGCGTCCGTGACACCGTGGAACAAGCGCGAAAAGTATTCTTGGTTCTGAAACAGGAGAGTTTCACGCTCATCAATGTTTTTGCGCATTTCACGAAAGCTGTCCGACAGGCGATCGATTTCCAGATGGTTTCCGTATGGCAACGGATGAGAATAGTCGCCATCGGCAAACGATTCTGCACTTTTAGCTAAGTCGGAAATAGGCCTGACTATTTTTTTTGCCAACCGGTGCGCCCAAAGGGCCGCAAGAAAAATAGCGAGCAAAAGTGCACTGATCAGAATGACCCTTAACCGCCAGACAACATTTGAGAGGCCGGTATGTTCTTGACCATAAAGAACTATCCAATTGACGGTTGGAATTTGGATCGCTGTGCCGAGATAAGATTTTCCATCAAGCTCGTAATTTGAGGTCTCGATTTTACCATTCAGTAGTGATGCAACAGGCTTGAGATGCGTCAGATCGTTCAGGTCAGAATTTTCCGGTTTATCAAGCTGAAAAACATAATTCCCCTGTTGATCAAGCAGGAGAAGGTGTTCGGTTTGTTCGCTCGAATTCGACAAGAACTTTTGATGTAGCTGTTCAATATTGACGTAAGCAACAATCAACCGGTCTTCGATACGGCTGGTCAAAGACACGGTAATGCGTCCATCAGAATTCGAGAAAAAAGCCTTAGACCAGGCAATACCCTCACTGGTTGAGGCATTTTTGAATTGTGGCAACAGGGAAAAATCTTGGCCGACGTAATCAAAGGGGCTTTTACGGAAACTTTTCGGCAAGCCGGCTGCGACAACCTTGCCGTTGGTGTCCAAGACAAAAAGAGATTCGATGCTATTGGTACCATTCACGGTTTTATCGAGGTAATTGTTGCACTTGGTCGGCTGACCTGAGAAGTGCTCACAAAATCGACCAAGCTCACGAACCAGAACGTGTGGTTCCTGAAGAACCAAAGATATTTGTGCTGTAATCGACTCAGCAGCGGACAGGTTCTCTTGGGCTAGCCGGTGTTCAGTTTCACGAGTAAAAAAGTCGAAGGAAATAATACTGACGATTAGCAAAGGCAGGATAGAGACAACGACAAACCGCCATGTCAAAGCATCTTTTAGGCTGTAATCGATTTTCATGGAAACCATTTATGTAAATAAAAGCCGACGAGACGGCAATTCCAATAAACACAAGAGTGATAAACATACCATTAAAAAACTTAAAAACAAGCGCTGCCTAAGCGACTAGTTTTTCTTGATTTTATTAAAGAAAAAACCCTGATAACTAAAACGCACCCGGTCAGGCAAAATCTCTTCCACCCGAACCCCCTCGATGTCAGTTCCAACCATAACCGGCAAATCATTGATCACCGCAAGGCGCGCTGCCGGATCCGGATGATAAACAATCTCTTCAACCATTAAATCCGGAATATCGACTGATTTGACGGCCTTTTCAGCTATGTTTTTTTCAACAATCTCAATTTTCGGTGCCGTCGATATCTGTTGTTGCACTGGAGTCGATACTGGTTCATTTGCTGGAGGCACGGATACTGGCGTCTCGATTATAACCTCTGATGGCTTGGAGACAGGTATCTCAGAGTTGATGATTTGCTGCTTCGCTTCGCTCGTGAGTTGGTTTTCTGTTGTTTCTAACGGTGAGCTCAAAAACCACCAGCCAGCGAATGAAAAAGCGGTCACGAACAAGCCGAGGACAACAATAAGACCCCAGGGAGCAGACTTCTTTTCATCATAGTTTCGTTTGAGAATATCGTGGGCCAGGTCGACACTCCCCTCCCCCATTGTGGCGTTTTCGTCCTCGACCTTGCGCAGTGCTTTAAGTATCGAGCTCATAATTTTTCCTCGATATTGAGCCGCGGAACCTGATGGCCGGTTTGACGGTAAAGCCAATAGAGAGTATGAGATCCAACCCGTCCATCTGGAGCCAATTTCATCTTCCGCTGAAATTGAGTCACAGCAGCAATGGTCGATCGATCATAAATGCCACTGAGCTCTAGCTCCACACCCTCTAAAAGAACAAGTAGCTTTTGCACAGACGTGACATGTTTACCTGCCTTACCCGGCTTATCAAGCAGAGGAATTGAGCGATGGTTCATATACGGCAAGAGAGCTTTGGAGAACCATATTTGTTCAAGTTCCACAAGGTCGAGCCAACCCGACTTGGTCAGCTTCGGCGTAGTCAGGACTTGACCATTTCGATATTGATAGACGGTCAGGAAACGTTTTCCGACAATGTTCGGCAACGTAATTTCGAGGATTATTGGTGCGTCCAACCGCAAAACATCCTCTATTGTCCCTTGAATGTCAACGAGGTCAAAACCGATACTCCCGAGGGCACTTTTCAATTGGTTACGGCTTGAAATTGTTGGTAGCGACACAGGCAGATTTTGCTGCCAAGATTGTGAAATTTGCGCAATTGCCTGCTTGCCAGTTTCTGCCGATGTCAAGTTATCGACTTGTTCGATTAAGGCAGCGAGTTGCTCAGGGCGAACAACCTGCTGCTCTGCTTTTAAAATCGGAGTCAGTACTGGCGGTTGAGTTTCTACAACCTCTACTTCGTTGACAGGTGTTTCTGTTGCTGAGTTAGACACTGAAAAAAGCTTTAGCCCGACAGCAACAAGAATCAATACGGCTATCAATCCAAAAGCGGGATTCAGCTTAGGTCTTTGCGTACTGCTCTGCTGCCGTAATTCCTTTTGCGCCGCATGAATGTCCTGCTTTGTTACGGTTTGCGAATCACGGCTATAGGCAACAAGCAGTGCACGATCACAGAGAATATTAATCAGACGAGGAGTTCCCTGTGTAAACTTGAAAATTTGTCGCAACGCCTGGGGGGCAAATATCGCTCGGTTCTGACTTCCAGCAATTCGAGTCCGGTGCAGAACATATTGTTGGGTGTCATCAGCATCCATAGGCTTTAGATGGTAGCTGACAGCTAACCTCTGCTTTAATTGTCTCAAGTCTTTTCGTTGCAGTAACTCTTCCAGTTCCGGTTGTCCGACCAGAACCATTTGAATCAATTTTTCTGTTTCTGTTTCTAGATTGGATAGCAGACGTAGTTCTTCAAGGACTTTCGGGTCTAGGTTCTGCGCTTCATCAACAACGAGAACGACCGTTTTTCCGGCATCTCTCTGCTGTAATAGAAACCGATTTAACGAATCATGTAGCTCAATAAGTTTGGAATGTTCGGGATCAAACGCGATACCAAATTCACGGTGAATGGTCTGTAACAGTTCCAAGGCCGTCAGGCATGGATTAAAAATCAGAGCAACACCGTATTCAGCATCCTCTAACTGCTCCAACAAAGTTCTCAGTACGGTTGTTTTGCCAGTGCCGATTTCACCGGCAAGCGACATAAACCCAACGCGTTGCTGTATGCCATATAGAAGGTGGGCAAACGCCTCCTTATGAATCTTACTGAGGAAAATAAAGCGCGGATTAGGCGTTATGTGAAACGGTTTTTCATCAAAACCGAACATCTTTAGGTACATAAAAAGTCCCGATATTAAGGAATTCTAGCCATCTATAATCTTTCACAGCAAGGCGGTTCTTTACAAGTCCTAAATCACTAGACGATCAATGGTCGTCTGCTAAAATTAAACAAGTACTAAATATAATGTCTGGAGGTGGCCTGTCGATGGAAACCTGGAAACGATTTACTCAGGACCAGCGGATTGCATATTTTTCGATGGAAATTGGGCTTAAAGCTGAGATCCCCACTTACAGCGGCGGACTCGGAGTGCTCGCCGGAGACACAATTAAAAGTGCAGCCGATCTGAAAATTCCGGTTGTCGCCGTAACCTTGCTTTATCGCAAGGGTTATTTCCAACAGCACTTCGGTGCCGATGGTTGGCAGCAAGAAACCGACATTCAGTGGCAGCCGGAAAAACATATGCAACGATTGCCAACAAAAACCCTGGTTACGATAGAAAATCGGGATGTCAAAATCCAGGCTTGGCTGTACATCGTGAAAAGTCCAACAGGCGGAGAAGTACCAATCCTGTTTCTGGATACCGACATTCCCGGCAATGATGAAGCAGATCGCTCACTCACCGACCATCTTTACGGTGGTGGGCTCGAATTGCGTTTAAAGCAGGAAATCATTCTCGGCATAGGCGGTGCCAGGATCCTGCGAGCACTGAACTTTGCCATCAAGAAGTATCACATGAACGAAGGCCATGCCAGCCTCCTCACCCTTGAGCTACTCAATACCGCTCGCATGCCGATCAGTGAACTCTGGAGTGAAAATAATTCCTGGAATATGAAAAAATTGATGGATCAGTGTGTCTTCACAACCCACACTCCGGTAGAGGCGGGTCATGATCGTTTCCCGTACGATATGGTTGAAAAAATTATGCCTCCAGATGTGCCCGTTACTCTTTTAAGGGAGATATCTGGTGAGGACAATCTCAATATGACCATTCTGGCCCTTAAGCTGAGTAGCTACATAAATGGGGTTGCCAAACGGCATGGCGAGGTTTCGCAGAGTTTGTTCCCCGGCTTTAAAATTCATGCAATCACCAACGGCATCCATCCATTCACCTGGTGCTCTCCATTCTTTGTCAATATGTTCGACAAATATCTACCGGGTTGGGCCAACGAACCGGAACTGCTCGTCCGGGTGGACACGATTCCCGATGAAGAGGTCTGGGAAAACCACTGTGGCGCAAAAGCATTTTTCTTTCAGTACATCAAAGAAAAAACCGGCAAAGAGCTGAATCCGGACTTGCTGACAATTGGGTTTGCCAGGAGAGCCGCAACCTACAAACGAGGCGATCTGATTTTTAACGACATCGAACGGTTGCTGGAAATCGGCAAAGGCAAATTGCAATTTGTGTTTGGGGGAAAGGCTCATCCAAAGGATGATGAAGGCAAAAAAGTCATCCAACGAATTATCAAACAAGCTGAAATAATGAGCGGTCACATCGAAATGGTTTATCTCGAAAACTACAACATGGAAACTGCTTCCTATTTTATTCCAGGAGTTGATATCTGGCTGAACAATCCGATGCGACCTTTAGAGGCTTCCGGTACCAGCGGAATGAAAGCAGCGCTGAATGGCGTCCCGAATTTCAGTGTGCTTGATGGTTGGTGGATTGAGGGACATATCGAGGGCGTCACCGGTTGGTCAATCGGGCCACCTCCAACAGAAACGGATAAAGAAGTCGGTCGGGCTGCCGATGACCTGAAAGACATGTACCAGAAATTAGAAAATGTGATTATCCCGCTTTACTATGATGATCGCGATGGCTGGATCCAGGTGATGAAAAATTCAATCGGGAAAAATGCCTATTACTTCAATACCCACGTCATGATGAGACGCTACGTAACAGACGCATATATAAGGTAATAAACACCCACACAATGCGGGACAAAAGGATCACTTTCAAGTGGTCCTTTTTGCTGAGAAACTGCTTTGCAATTCTCCTGTTCTATGTTAATTTGCTGCGGTTCTGGATAGCGTATTATTTAAAGGAGATATTGAATGTCCACAATCCTGATCGCCCTGCACGTTATCGTCTGTGTCGCTCTGATTATCATTGTCCTGTTACAGATGGGCAAAGGAGCTGAAGCTGGCGCCTCTTTCGGTGCTGGTGGCAGCCAGACAATTTTCGGTGCATCCGGCGGTGGCAGTTTTATGGGAAAAGTAACTGCTGGCGCAGCAATTATTTTCATGCTGACGAGCCTTTCGCTTGCCTATTTTTATGGCTCCCCAAGTTCGCAGAGTGTTATGCCAAGCACTGTCGCTGCTCCGGCTGCTGAGGCTCCCACTCCTTCAGCAGCACCTGCTCCAGTCCCGACTGAGCCAGTAACGCCAGTAGAAAAAAAGTAGTTAAAACTGCTGATTATTTGTTGACAGTACAGAAGGCTTTTCAGTATATATACAATCCCTTTGCCGAAGTGGTGGAATTGGTAGACACGCACGCTTGAGGGGCGTGTGACTTACGGTCGTGCGAGTTCGAGTCTCGCCTTCGGCACCAGTTAAAACAAATAAAAACGCTCACTTAGGAAATTAAGTGAGCGTTTTTGCGTTGTACAGATGTTGTACGGTATCTACTCAATTAAACTCTGTACGTTGGAGACTTGTATTGATTCTGCACAACATCCGTCCAACAAAACTCACGGCATTAGCTACGTTCATACCTGACATGTATGAATGGTGGTGGGTTTGGCGGAGAGGCACAAACTTGATCCCATATTTCTGTAAGTGACGCTTGGCAAAACGACTCCCTAGAATAGTGTATATGCTCCCCTCCAACCTTCCAATGATTCCTATGATCAGCCACATCGCGTTGATCGAAATAAAATAGATGCCAGAACTCTTCATTTTGTAGATAAAATAAGTGGGCTGCAAACAGTCTACGATCTTCAAATGATTGGAAAATCTTTGTTGCGGTCTTTTTTGCCTCTCTCGACATCGGACCAGCGCCATTTGCT
>CALZLE010000013.1 GCA_945788205.1 uncultured Desulfuromonadales bacterium | reverse complement strand
CCCAGGCGGCAGTTATGAAGGCTATGGGGCTGGACCCCGTAGCACTCGGCGGAAAGGTTGTTGACGGACAAATTTTTAAGCCTGACGCGAACCCGGGAAATCGCGGACCTTGTGCACGGTGCAGAAAGCCGGGGGTTTGGATTTCCGGTGCCGCTGAAATCCTCTGCGCAAAACATCAGGATGACTACTGATGAGGGGTGGCAAGAGGGAAGGGGCTGGGCGCAAACCCAGCCCCGAAACCAGAAGGGTGCGCTGGCCGGTGCGCTGGACATCAGACGAGATGGCGGAGATTGAGGTTGCAGCTACGGAGGCCGGCCAGACGCCAACGGATTTCATACGTGACGCGGCCCTCAACCGTGCCAGGGCAAACTAACGGGGGAAAATAACCGGTTACGCTCTGGCCACCGCATACCACTGGCCTGAACGTGACCACCCACTATCTCGATAATCCGCGTTCATTTTTGGGGTTAGCTGAAAGCAGAAAGGATCAAAGATGAAACTAATTTGCCCAAAATGTAAAGAAGAGATCGGGATGCAGGAATTGACACCTGTGCCGAAGTTGTTGGCTCTGTCTGACAAGGTGCCTTGGGACGCTCTTTTTTATACGGACCTTGATACGGAAGAGGTAGAGGCGTTGGAGGAGTTTGTCGCTACCTTAAAAGAACTGAAAAACAGATAAGCCGAAGGCCAGCTAACGGATCAAGCTAGCCGGTAGCCGATACTGACCCGGCCTAGCAGCCCTTGAACGTGACCCACAACTGTTTCAACAGTCCGCGTTCAAATTGGGGTTAGATTACGGAGGGTAGAGTGACCGAAAACAAAATGAAACCGTGCCCGTTTTGTGGGGCTGATGTGGTTTTGCTAGGTGGACCTTCGGCCCAAGAAACATATTCGATACATTGCAAGCATTGCCGCCTATGGATGGGTGGTGGGCTAGGTCGCTTTGAATTAGTTGATCGTTGGAACGGTCGAACAGCAATTAATGCTGACGAGTGATCTAACGTCCCTGCATCAGCGGCGGCGAAATGAAGGTCAATTTAGTACACATTTTTCGGGAACCACACCTGAGTCAACCGTCGCGCTGCATGCGATGGTTAGATTACGGATCGGAGACGAAACCATGAAATACCACCCAATTATGTGGGCCGAGAGAACGACAGATTGCTATGCGGGGGATGGCTGTAACGAGAAACGACCGCTTTGGAAATTTACCGCCGAAGGGGATAGGGGGCCAACTGAGGATGCTAGGCCTCTCATACTGGATTGCTCAAAATTCCCTGCAGGGACAAAAGTCCATATCAGCGTGCCAGTATGCCCAGAATGTGAAATGGATTGCGAAATCTGCGAATGCGGTTTTGATTGGGATGCGTGGGTAGATGATCAGTACAGCTAAGGAATCTAACGTTGGGCGATAACCGGCTGCGCTGCGAAGACTGAGGACCACCGCATTTTTCGAGCAGCACTGCAGGTTCACAGTCCGGTTCATTAAATTGTTGGGCCTGCTACGGTAGAAAGGACGAGAATGAAACACATTGTTTGCTATTCTGGCGGTCACTCTTCGGCACTGGTGGCAATTGCTGTTGCCGACAAGTATGGCCCGGAAAACACCATTCTTCTCAACCACGACATTTCGCCCGAGGTAGAGGTGGCAGACGTGAAGCGGTTTAAGCGGGAAATAGCCGATCACCTTGGACTGCCGATCACCTACGCAAACATGAAAGGGTGGGAAGATAAAAGCCAGTTCGACGTTAGCGTGGAGATAGGGGCATGGAAAGCTGGGACGGGGAAGGCTCTCTGTACCTATTACATGAAAACGGCACCCTTCGCGAAGTGGCTGAAAGAGAGGCACCCCGTGGCAGAGGGGGAAACCTGTGAAGACTGTGTGCTTTATTACGGGTTCGACGCTGACGAGCAGAACAGGATAGCGACCCGATCGGGGATACTTGGGACGATGGGATACCGCACCGACTACCCGCTTGCACTGTGGGGATCTGTGCCGGTGACTGATACGCGGGCCGTTGGCATCGAACCGCCGAACACTTACGGCATGTTCAAACACGCGAACTGCATCGGGTGCCTCAAGGCGGGTATGCAACATTGGTACATCGTTTATTGTGAACGCCGCGACCTGTTCGAGAAGGCAAAGGCGGCAGAGGAAAAGATAGGCTACACAATACACCAAGAGGGATGGCTCGAAGAACTCGAAACGGATTTCGAGAAGATGCGCCAGGCTGGAGTCGAGCCGACCGAGCATGTGCAGCATCAAACTTTTTGGGCTAGAGCAAAGCAGGCAGTGGCCGAGTTGAATCAATGCACTTTCGATTTTGCTTCTGTTGCCCCGGTCAAACCCTGCGAGTGTGTTTTTTAGCGGCCCAACGTATTTAATTGAGCGGCTGCGCTCAGAACTTGGAGGATTGACGCATGAGATATGACCGCACCGTTTGCCGATGTGGAAGAGAATACTACCCTGAAAATGGCAGGAATGTTTGTTGTGGTGACCCACCGCCGTCTCGACAGTCCGCCTCGAATGCTTGGTTAGATGGTTTTCCTTTGACCAAGGATCAGGCGAT
>CALZLE010000012.1 GCA_945788205.1 uncultured Desulfuromonadales bacterium | reverse complement strand
TTTTTTTTGGTAAAAATAAAAAGAAATGGGAATTCCCCATGCCATATGAAGAGAATACATAACGTGATTTCTGAAATATCCGGTAACGTATTTACCCGGCATCCCTCCTGAGGAAACAACTTCCCACAACCCAGAAATCACCAGGATAATTCCGCCCAAGACAATGACTTTAAAAAACTGATCAATTTTCTCTTCAGTATCAAAGCAGAAAAAAAGAAGGAGGATTATAAAATTATTTATAAATGTTTGCAGATCGTAGTAGTAGATACCCCTATAGTAAAAGTAACTTATATTTAGATAGATTATGTATAGAAGCAAAAAAAGCAAAAATTTAAAACTACAGTTTACATGAAGGGTTTTCCTTTGCAGAAGTATCGAAGCAAAACAAGCAAAGATTAAAAACATATTTAAGCTTAAACCACCAAACTTTATACCCACGTTAAGAATATAGAGCAAAGAAATACACAATAAGGGGATATGGGGAGCGGTTAATATTTTTGCGCCAAAAAGAAAAGCTATAGGAACCCCGCCCAAGACTATACCCGCAACGAGATTCCCCTGACTCACAAGCGCCCCTGAAAAGACGGCGAGCAAAAGCCCTCCCCCCCAAATTGCCGGTTTTAAAATTGCCTTTTCTGCTGAAAGAATCACCGCAAGAAAACCCCAAACGCCACTGAACATCTAATGGACAGAAAATATTGCCGACAAAGCCAGGGGGCATTATTCGCGAGCCGCCCTCCCCTCTTACCCAAAAGTGCCCACTGCAAAGCTAAAAAACAGGTGCCCCATAATACAGATTGCGCTCATCCCTTGATCTGCACCTCCAGGAACTAAAAGGTCCAGAGGTTGTCTGCCAAAACCGGGGGACTTTTTTCAAGAATTTACCTTATCAGCAAGCAGCGATCGATAAATGTCGAGATACTTACCCACTAGGGCGTCTATCGACCTTTCTTCTTGTATTTTTTTCCTAGCCATCATACCACAGGAAACTCGAAAACTTTGGTCATCGATAAGGCTCTTTATGCCCCCAGCCAAGGCCCCAGGATCATTCGACTCGACTAGAAGCCCTTCCCTCTCCTGTCGTACCAAGGTGGGGATATTGCCGACCCTGGTTGCGACAACAGGCACGCCATAAGACATCGCCTCAAGAAGCGCCATTGGTTCACCTTCCGAGATTGATGACATGACAAATATGTCCAATTGACTCATCCATCGATTGACATCATTCCGGGCGCCAAGAAACCGAACGCGATCAGATAGGCCCAAAGATTTTGCTTTTTCCAGAAGGGAGGAACGCAATGGTCCATCCCCAATTATCACAACATCAAATTCATATTCGCTCAGCAGGGAAACCGCAGTTAAAAAACAATCAAAGTCTTTCTCTGGAACCAAACGCCCGACAGCACCAATCAGGACCCGCTGGTTTGAACCAGGCCTGCTTAATTCACTTTCAGGAGGCACATCAACAGCATTCCCAATTAGCAAAGCTCTCGCCCTCGAGAGATATCCCCTGGCAATCAAATTTTCAAGGATTTGCTCCGATACGGCGAAGCCAGCATCGACATGCCGAAAAACTATGTATTTTTGCATCAAATGATAAATCGACCCAAAAAACCCCAGGTTACTATATTCGTTTTCACCATGAAAAGTGCTTACAACAATTGGCGTTCCAGCCAAAAGGGCGGCAATTGCCCCGTAGGCATTCGCCCAGTTCATGTGCGTTTGGACAATGTCGATGTTATTATTCTTTAAATATTGAGAGATCCTCCAGATACTGACAAATGCATATCTCAGTCGGGTCGGCACGAATAGTTTTTTGACTTCAGGTTTTAACTCTGAATAAAAACCATCATCCTTATCTGAAGTAAGAAACACTGCATGCACTTCTTCACAAGGAAGATTGTTGACAATGTTGACAAATTGGCGTTCAGCACCACCAATTCGTAATGAACCTATGATATGACAAACTTTCATAACGTCGCCCACAACCTACAAATCAACAACATCTTCCTTGTCCAGTTGCCCGGCAAGGATAAGTGAGTATTTCTTTGCTAAATCACTCCACAAATAGCGATCACTCCCGGCAAAAGAATATGTTTTGTTGGAATGAATCAGCCCAGAAAGGCATTTTTTAATCTCCTCAGGAGAATTGATGTCCGCCAATACGCCGCAGTCAACGCTTTTCATAAAATCACTTAATGCCGATTCCGGGGGGGTAAGCGCGAGAATTGGCCTCTTCACGCTCAGGTAATCAAAAGCTTTAAATGGAAGGGCATAGCTTACATCGGAGCCGGATGGCAAAAATAAGACATCAGCCCCTTTCATGTATTTTATAATAGTTGAATGATCAACAAAGTCATGAACCTCAACAAGCTTCCAAAGATTATGCTTTTCTAGAAATTTTTGATCCTCATCGATTAAAGAGCCAAAAACATGAATGGTTATATCGCTCAAAGCAAGTGACCCTTCATCAATCAGCGCCCGTAATGGTTCCAAAATGAGAGTCAAGCACCTTTGACCATAAAAATTTCCCGCATACAGAATGGTTTTTTCCTTACCATTTTTCAGCGAAATTGGCACTACCGACTTAATCTCGTCATGGCCATTTGTAATAACATGAGTTTGTTCTGGAGAGATGGTGTCATTTGCATCCAGGAAGCGTTGCATCATGATATCGGTACAAAAGACAATAGCGGAAGCTCTTCGGGTGGCCCATTTCTCAATAACGCGGTTAAGCTTATTCCACCTAAAAGTAGGCCAAGGATCTCGATAGTCAAGAATCAACTTTTTGCCGGTAATTCGACTTAGGATTGAGGCAAGAACTGCGGAAGAGAATGGAGGGCCAGTGGCGATTATCAGGTCAATGCGCTGCCCGTGAACAATCTTAAGGCCCTTTAGGGTCGCTGGCAGAATCCAGCCGGAGTACTCATCGACAACACTTAAATAGCTCCACCAGAGGCGTG
>CALZLE010000011.1 GCA_945788205.1 uncultured Desulfuromonadales bacterium | reverse complement strand
GTAATGGGTAAATACCAGATCGGGAGAAACCAGTTGCTTGATCTCTTCAAAAAAGTCTTTAACTTCATAACCAACATAGGGAAGGAATCCATCTCTGAAATCCTTGATAATAATATTTTTCTGTTTCGCTTTTTTCAGAAATTTTTCAGCACAATGCTGAGCCTCTACAGCCCTTATTTCATTCGAACAGAAAACAACCCAAGTACAGTTAACCAATCTACTTTCAGTTAATTCCAAAATTGCTCCACCACAACCAATTTCAATATCATCGCAATGTGCACCAAGACAAAGAATGTTCAGTGGTTCAGAGCTATCGAAATTCAAACTCAACACATTAGCCTCCCCTCAGTGCCCCATTTTGTTGCCACACTTCCCATGGGGCATTCCCTTTTGCATGAGCTTCATCGAGTGTTTGTTTATCTTTATATGTATCCATGCTCGCCCAAAAACCTTTATGCTCCCACGACGTAAGTTTTTGTTCTAAAATTAAGCGCTGGAATGGTTTATCAACCAGTTCATCCCCCCATTCTATAAAATCAAATATTTCCTTGCGCAGCACAAAATATCCGGTATTAATAAAAAGACCCGAGGATCCAATATGACTTATACTTTTAACAAGTCCGCTATCCTCCCTGGTAACCACATGGAAACTCTGAGAGGGCTGGTAGGCCACAAAACTGCCGACCTTTTCCTCTTGTGGAGCAAACCACTCAATCATTTTATTGAGGTCAAGATTAGAAAGCCCATCACTGTAATTGGCCAAAAACATTTCTTCCCCCTGCAGATGTTCTTTGACCTTCATCAGCCGCATCCCTATATTCGAATTGATGCCGGTGTCAACAAAGGTAATTCGCCAATCACTGATGTCGGTATTCAGCATCTCTATGTTTTGGCCACCATGCATGTAAACAAAATCGTTCGAGATCGTTTCATCATAATTAACAAAGTATTTTTTAATCGTATCGGCCTTATGGCCAAGGCATAAGATAAAATCTTTATGGCCGAAATACGCGTAGTAGCGCATAACGTTCCACAATATCGGTCTATAGCCGAGTGGCACCATAGGCTTTGGAATGTTTTCCGAGTACTCCCGCAACCTCATCCCCTGCCCGCCACAAAACAACACGACTTTCATAATTTGAGCCTTTTTTATAAAGCATAAATGAAGGGATCTAAACCCATCCCATTGATCGTTTTTGTGATTTCTTCCTTATACACACCATTCATAATGATGACTGTATCCGGTCGGTACTCATGTAAAAACTGGGGTTGGACATACTGGCTCCCAATTCCTGGGATAAAATTATTTTCCATGTTTGGGTTGATATCGACAACATACTCAATGAGTTCCAAATCTGCAAAACTTGTCAAAAAACCAACGGACTTGGACCCCCCGCCCCAGATAACTACTTTTTCCGCTGTATCTTTCATCTTCTTTAATCGAGTCCGCCACTCTTCAAGTTGAACACTTATGCTTTCTCTAAACTTCAATACATTTTCTTTCTCTTCTTGAACCGCTTTTTCAATCACAAATTTATCTTCAGGTGGGGCATCAGACGGAACAGCTTCCACGAGAAGATACAAATCGCTGTAATCCAGTTTCATATCCAGGACTTCATACCCTGTCCTGCGGAAAAGGCGCCCTAGGGAGCCAGCACTAAAATAACTGCAATGTTCATAATATATATCCCAGAAGGCATGAGTTTTCAGAATTTGACTGATCTGCGGAACTTCAAGGAAAACAACCGGTTTCTTCTCACTGACAAGAGAATCACGAATATTGATGAGGAATTCCTCTGTGTGAAAAATATGCTCGAGGGTATGGCGGCAACAGATAAAATCAGCACCAAGTTTGCCATGTTTCGCAGAATATAATTCTTTATAAAAGGTCAAATTTGGGTTATTCAGCCTTCCGTCCACATAAGCAGGGTCTACCCCAATCCCTTTACCACCCGCTGACTCGTTTAACAAATTTATAAAATCACCTTTCCCGCAACCTATTTCAAGCAGGGTTTTATTCGCAAGGTTGTATTTCTTTATCAAGTTTTCAGATATGCGAGCTAAATACTGCATGAAGGTTTTCGAAAATCCCTGTTGATCCTCATACCCCATAGCAAAATAGTCTATACTTGTGTCGAACAGACGGTTAAAGACAAACCCGCAATGGTTGCAAAAACCAAGTTCAATATCTTTTCTGGGAACAGCAAGAGCCTCTTCCTTTGAGGAGACTGTAACCAGACTGTAGACAGGCGCATTATCAATACGAAAAAATGCCTCTACTTGGTCGCTTTTACAACTTGGGCAGACTGGGTGCTGCATGAGTTTCTCCCTTAAAAATTCCTATTAATACTCTAAACAGACAACAATATCCCTTGGATTTCCCTTATCCACTAATACCTATAATTATGAATTGTCTAATTGATTCACTGCTGTCCCATAGTTTTAAATGAGCGACAACTGCCTGTCACATAACGATTTTCTTCTGTCGGGTGGCGCAAACAGATCCATGAAATCGCGCCTCTCAAACAGATTTAACTGTAATAGCCGCAACCTCTGCTGCATG
>CALZLE010000010.1 GCA_945788205.1 uncultured Desulfuromonadales bacterium | reverse complement strand
GTAATGGGTAGCCCTGAGCCAGGAAGGTGGCAATCGCCGCTGACAGGGTACAGCCGGTGCCGTGCGTGTTGATGGTGTCGTGACGGGGCGAGCTGAAACGGTACTCTTCTTCGCCGAGCATCAGGATATCGGTTGCTTCACCGTCGAGGTGGCCACCTTTGATCAGAATATTGCGCGCGCCGAGGGCCTGCAGATTTTGCCCGGCTTCGATCATCTCATCAACCGTGCTTGGTTCAATGCCGGTCAGAGCGGCCACTTCCGGGAGGTTGGGGGTCAGCAGGTAGGATTCGGGCAGCAAACGTGAAACCAGACTTTCGTTGGCCTCACCGTCGAGCAGCGATTCGCCCCCTTTGGCGACCATCACCGGATCGACGACCGCGAGCAATGAGCGTTCGGCAATAACTTTGGCGACTCGGGTGACAATGCCGCCCCAGCTGAGCATGCCGGTCTTTACCGTGTCGGTGCCGATATCATCAAGGACTGTGTTGATCTGTTTCATCACGAAGTCGGTGTGAACCTGATAGGTTTCGGCAACCGCGAGAGTGTTCTGTGCGGTCAGTGCGGTCAGCGCAGTGCTGGCGTAGCTGCCGAGCAAACTGATGGTTTTGGTGTCGGCTTGAATCCCGGCACCGCCGCCCGAGTCAGACCCGGCGATCGACAATACGCGGCCGTTCGGGTTCGGTTTATTGCGGTTGAACAGGAGTGAGTATTCTTTGGCGGCACGGGCCGGATCGGTGTCGGCCATAATCCCGGAGATAACAGCGACTGAATCCGCTCCGGCATTAAGTGCCTGGAAAGCCCCGTCGGGGGTGATTCCACCAATGGCGACCAGTGGCACCCGCACTGCTTTGCGGACGTTGCGCAACATGTCGATGCCGACCTGCTGGGTGTCGTCTTTGGTGTCAGTCGGGAAGATACTGCCGATGGCAACGTAGTCAGCACCTTGCGCTTCAGCTTTGAGGGCTTCTTCAACGCTGTGAGTGGAAATGCCGATAATTTTCCCGCCACCGAGAATCTGGCGTGCTTGAACTGCCGGCATATCATCCTGCCCCAGATGCACGCCATCGGCATCGATATCACGGGCCAGCTCCGGGAGATCGTTGATGATCAACTTTGCGTCAAAACGGGTGCAAAGCTCGCGTAAGTTTTTCGCCATAACGCGCCGATCATCCGGCCGGACATTTTTGGCCCGGTACTGAACAATTCGGGCACCGCCGGTCAGCGCAGCTTCTACTTTCAGCAGGAGTTTTCCGTCTTGATTGTCATCAGTGATCAGATAAAGTCCGGAGAGCATTGGCGATCCCTCGTGCAGGAGTTATGTTTCAGGTGAATGTCTAGAATCAGGCGAGTACGATGCGTTGATTCAACAAGTCAATTTCACAAATCTGGCCAGCCAGTGTGTTGGTTTTGCCAAAAGAATCGATCAGTTTCAGGCCGTCTTCCTGAACCATGATAGAAGCGATATCTTGCAGGTCGGTTTCCTGATCGTTACTGATTAATTTGAACGGGCCGTAATCTAGGCACATAGGTGAATGTCTCCGTTGGCGATAATAGTTATGAAAAAATAATAGAAAATCTTAACAGTTCAGGTACTTTGGTGTCAATTGTCTTTCCTTGCGGTTGTCACTTTACAGCAGCGCTGCGGGAGTATATGTATATGCTTTATCGCTGTTTCAGTCTGTGCCAGGAGTTTTTCCGCGATGGATTCTTTTCCGCACCGCCCAACCTGGGCCGAAATAGATCTGCCAGCCCTGATTCATAATCTGCGTCAGGCTGAACAATTCTGCTTGCCGCATCAACGCGCGCTGACGGTGGTTAAGGCTGATGCCTACGGACATGGCGCGGTGCCGGTGACCAACTGTTTTCGGCAGGCAGGGGTTCGGGATTTCGCCGTTGCCAGCCTGGAAGAAGCCCTGGAGTTACGCACTGCCGGAATCGATGATGCGTTGCTGGTCCTCGGTGGCTGTTATCCGGGACAGGAGCAGGCGTTTATTGAGCATAATCTGATGCCCGCATTGCTCGATCCGCAGAGCGCACTCCGTTTGTCTGCCGAAGCAGAACGGTATAATTGTCAGATCTCTGTGCATTTGAAGGTCGATAGCGGGATGGGGCGGGTCGGTTTTTTGCCAGATCAGCTGCGTGATTTTCTGCCTCAATTACAACAACTGAAAGGGTTGAACATCGTTGGGCTGATGTCGCATCTGGCCTGCGCTGATGAACTCGATTCCGGGGTGACGCTGCAGCAGCTGGAACGGTTTCGCGCTGTTCAGCTGATGCTCAAAGAAGCCGGCATTGACCCGGCTGATATCCATATCAGCAACAGTGCGGGCTTGTCTGGCTGGGACGTTCCCGAAGCAACTCTGGTGCGGCCAGGGATTATGCTCTACGGTGGTTTGCCCGGCCCCGATTTCTCCAACAGGCTTGATCTGCAGCCGGTTATGCATCTGCGTAGCTGCATCTCTCAACTACGGACCCTGCCTGCAGGCAGCGGCGTTTCCTACGGTCACAACTTTCACACCGCCCGCGAAACCCGGGTCGCCGTGCTGCCGATCGGTTACGCCGATGGTTACAATCGTCTTTTCTCAAACTGTGGGCAGGGGATTCTGCACGGTCAGAAAGTCCCGCTGATCGGTCGGGTCTGTATGGACTGGATTATGTTTGATGTCACCGACCTGCCGCAAACCAAGGTCGGTGATTGTATCACTTTGCTCGGCTCTGCTGATGGTTTGTCGATTCTCGGTGACGACTGGGCACAGCAACTCAATACGATTTCTTATGAAGTGTTCTGCCGCATCGGCAGCCGTGTGCCGCGTCGTTATGCGGAGGGAACTACGTGAGTCAATTGCTGCTTGGGCTCGATTTGGGCACCACCAGTCTGATCGGCCGACTCTGGACGGCCGATGGCCAGGTGGTTGCCGAGGCGAGCCTTGACAACCCGCAAAAAGAATTTGGCAGTGATGTCATAACGCGGATGGAAGCGGCAATGGCTGGCGATGCAGAGCAACTGCAGCATTTATTGGTTGCTGGCATCAATTCGCTGGTCGAGGAGTTGCTGACGCAGATCGGTGGCCGCCCAGAGCAGATCATCACCGCGGCAGCTGCCGCAAACCCGGCGATCAGTTTACTGTTGGCGGGTCGATCGGTCGAACGGGTGCTGCGACCGCCGTATCGGCCCGAATATTTGGCCGGAGACTATCTCGACAGCCCTGAATTGGGGCTGGAAATCCCAACGCCTCTTT
>CALZLE010000009.1 GCA_945788205.1 uncultured Desulfuromonadales bacterium | reverse complement strand
TCCGCTTGGCGTTGAAGTAGTTGGTGTAGGCGCCGTTAATGTGCCGCATGATCTGGGACAGGTTGCCCGATGGCGTTTCGAGCAGCAAGTGGTAGTGGTTGCCCATCAGGCACCAGGCGTGAATGACCGCGCCATACCGGAGCGTGGCGGATTCAAGATAGGAGAGAAATTTCTCCCGGTCCGCCCGGCTCTTGAAGATCTCTTTCTGTTCGTTGCCCCGCGAGGTGAGGTGATAAAAGGCCCCGGGGTATTCGATGCGTAACGGTCGCCCCATGAGTGTCCGCCTCTGGATGTCTATGTTGGTATGGTTGCAAGCATACCAAAGTGGAGCGGTGTGTCAATGTGTAGACCTGACACTAACAGTGACACAAAACTTGACGAACATTCTGACGATAGATATCAAAAAAGAGGAGCTATCCGGCAGGATAGCTCCTCTTTTCTCAATCCTAAATACGTAGATCTAATTAACTTGCTTTTTTCATAGGCTCAACATTGTGGGGGATCCCTACTTCAACTTCAGGGGCGACGATTCCCTCTTCTGGATGGTTCTGAGCGTGGAATTTTCTCTCCAGCAAGAGATGGAAAAGAATACCAACGCCAATTCCATAAGCAGCTCCATGGGTGGCCAACACAACGCCCATGGTGCAGGCAACCCCGGCTTGTACCGGATCTTTTGCTTCTTTAAATCCGTCGACCAGACAGAGGTAACCGGTAACGAACATGGTCAAAGACAAACTGATGGGAAGGAAGGGCTTGAAAAATGTCACCAGCGGTAACATGAACATCGCAAACAGACCGACCAGCCAAAAAGTACCGGCTCCACTATAGATGGAATCCATTGCTTTTCTGCCGTTACGGTATCGGTCTGCAACCGTTGCGGTTACCGCAGTGTAGATAGGACCTGCCAGACCTATATAGGGGGCGAAAAAAGCGTGGACCAGGTTTCGAATCCCTGTGGCCAGGTGAATTCTATCTGCACAGGTATCAATGATTTCATCATTTCTGTCCTCTTTGTTGGCATTTTCGACCAAAGAGGACCCGACGATGACATCACCAAAGGCAATAATGTACGCAGCTACCGCGGTTGCGAAACCATTAAAGTAAAACTCGATTCCGGGGAAACCGATGGTCCAGGGCAGGTACTGCCACATGAGGGCGAAGTCAGGTTTGGTAATTCCAAACTCGATATCCGGAGCTGGAAATTCACCTACCGCAACCCCAATCGCTATAGCGACCAACATCGCGGGAACCATTCCGTATTTGGAAAGAACAGCCGCAATTTTATATTTCTGCTTCAATCTAAGGAACGAGAGGGAAAACAGCATGTAGAAGCAGATCAAGGCCGCAATTCCGATGGAGATCGGATCTTGACTGAGACGGCCTCCAACCTTGATCTCTCCCATGAAGGCGGCCATACCGGCCCCAATCAGAATCCCCGCCTTGATTGAGGTCGGAATGTTGTTGACGATTTTACTGCTGAGCTTGGTTATGCCCAGGAAAAGGAAAATCGCGGCTACCATGATCTGGATTGCCACCAGAGCCTTGATTGCATCAGGACCCGGACCATATTGACTCAAGTTCATGATGATGATGGGGATTCCGGCGGTAATCCAGCCCGGAACAAAGGGAACTCCAAGAGCGGTCGGAATCAACCAGGCAAGATTACAGACGAAGGTGTATGCAAGGGCAGCTTCAAAGGGAAGTCCCAAGTGTTTTTGCAGCCAGGGAATCATGGCCAGCCCGACCACAAAAAGAACCAGAGCCTGAACGGCTTCCACTGTTTCAAGTTTGTAGTGAACGAAAGGCAGTCTCACTTTAAAGGGACCACATTTCCAAAACGGCTGCTCTTCTCCATCTTTTCTTTTGTACAAGGAAAACGGCATGTTCATTCCAATCTCAAGAGGGTTTATGGTTGCTGTCTCATGATTTAAGTTTTCAGTGGCTCATGGAGATCCTTAAGGTGAAGAACTATCTGGGCACATCCATGAGCGCGTTAAGGACCGAGTTCTGGATTTTTGTGATGGGCTACCTGATGCTCTCGTTTTTGAAGTGCCACTCGAGAGTCGGAGCATCGTTGCCGCGTACGCCCCTCGAACAACTAAAGTTGTTCGAGGGGCGCGATTTGCTAGAGCTCCTAAAACCTCATCAGCATGAAATTGGTTAATAAAACATACAGTTGGCGCTGCTGTGGTTTTATGAGAGACCCGGTGCGTCGTGCCCAAAGTCCCAGTTCCGTCGAAATTGTCTCGCTCTTCGCCAACCGGTATTTTATTAGCCATCTGATCTGCCACAACCAACTTCTGGTAAAAAACGCCTTTACTGGTCTGAAAATCGGGGCATGATACGCTGTTTTAAAATATTGTCAACCGGAAACCATGTGCGAAACAGGTGATTCGGCAGGCTAAACTATTTTATGTGTTTGAATTTCCAGTATCCGGTGAATGTGAAAGATTGCCTTAATGTGTGTGCTATAAAGCCGTTATATGGACTGGCTCTAATCCCGTGGACACCCCTGAGTTATAAAAATGACTCTAGGGCTGGAGTGACATGCAATGTTGCAGGCCCGGCCCCGCTCCACAGGCCCGACCACGCTTCACAGCAGACATTTTTCATAGTTTTGACTTTGGGAATGGCTAAAGCACAGAATTGTGATTCTTAATTCCGGGTAGGTGGATGTTGGGCAGAAGGCTAACTGTGCTTGAGAGAAGAAAAATTTTGACTAAGGCTTATGCTGGTGTGTATCGCAAAGCATAGATATGGCCCATAAATTGCTGTCGATAGGAGCTGGAAAGATGAGTTGAACACTCAAGTATGCAGCACAACATTCCGGAGAGCCTCAATGACTTGGTGGCAATTGAGCCCCAACAGCCTTTCAAAGCACTTTCAAGGAGGGAGTGAATTCAATTTGGTAATGGAAAATATGTTGTGAAGAGAGATCTCCCGAAAGGTTATAAGTGGAATTAGTGAAAGCAAATATGATTTAAAGGGTCTCTGATTCAAGAGGTTATCGGTTGAAAAAATCAAAGGCCAAATCATAGCTGGTGATGAGATCGCATTTAAAAATATTGCCTGTATTTTTAAGACAGTCCAATGTTTGTAGTGTTATTCCGTTGTTAAATTCAGCAGTGTCATTTTCTGGGTTTGCGGCAATTTGTAATAGGTTGGGTAGGATGAAGAGTCAGCTGGATTATTCTTCCTTGGCGCGTGAGTTTGGCTTCGGAGCATAAATGAAAATCAGAAGATTACGTGCTATACGCTTCGGCATTTTTGAAGATGCGCCGTGTCGCAATTAATGGACATTTACTCTATTCCCTTCAGAGGACTCCGGTTTGAAACAACCCTTATTGGCTCTATGTAAATCAACTCTGGGCAGTTTGCGTGACCTTGCTCCTATTATTTTAGTGGTTGCTTTTTTTCAGATAGTGGTATTAAGGCAACCATTGCCCAACCTATACGACCTTAGTATCGGTATTGTCTTTGTTGTATTGGGTCTTACCTTTTTCATCTACGGATTGGAGATGGGGCTTTTCCCCATTGGGGAATCGCTAGCAAACGCATTTGCCCGAAAAGGGAGCGCATTCTGGTTGCTTTGCTTTTCCTTCGCTCTCGGCTTCGGGACAACTGTGGCAGAGCCAGCCTTGATTGCCGTTTCTGCAGAAGCTGCTGAAGTCGCCGCCAGCGGGGGGATGATAGAGAACTCTGGAGAAGCACGCCAGTCGTACGCGAGTGGGCTACGTTATGTCGTCGCGTTCGCTGTAGGACTGGCAATTGTTCTGGGGGTATTGCGCATCCTTAAAGGGTGGCCGATCCATCTGATGATCATTATCGGTTACTGCCTGGTCGTGCTAATGACGATCTTCGCTCCTAAAGAGATCATCGGTATTGCCTACGACTCTGGCGGTGTCACAACATCGACCATCACAGTCCCTCTGGTGACGGCTTTAGGGGTAGGCCTGGCCTCCTGCATCAAAGGCCGCAACCCGATGCTGGATGGCTTCGGGCTTATCGCCTTTGCTTCCCTTTCTCCGATGATATTTGTCATGGCCTACGGGATGGTGATTTAATGGAGATTATTCGAGACCTTCTGTTGATGTTTTTGTCAACACTGCGTGACGTTTTGCCGATTGCAGCAATAATCTTCGGTTTTCAGCTTTTTATCATCCGCAAACCGGTTCCACAGTTACAAAAAGTGTTGATCGGTTTTACCTATGTCATCATCGGCTTGGCCTTGTTTCTGCTTGGGCTGGAAAAAGCCCTCTTTCCTATCGGG
>CALZLE010000008.1 GCA_945788205.1 uncultured Desulfuromonadales bacterium | reverse complement strand
TTGGGGATCATTTTGCTTTTCTGCAGCAAAGGCAATCCGAACTTGCAAGCTTACAGGCCTGACCCCGATTCTCCCCGATTCTCCTCAATAGCTCGGCTTCGATTCGGATCATAATTGGGATTTCGACGAACAGTTCGAAGCCGGCGAAAGAAGATAAAGGACATATTTCGTTTGTCAAAGAGCGCCAGGAGAACTGGGTAGTCTTACTTTTTCAGCAGAGGATGGTTTTCACACACATCAATGATTTCTTGCGGCCAGCGGTTGGGACGCAGGCTGAGTTTGGTTAACTGTTTCATCATGTATTCCATCGGCCAAAAAATGGGTTTAAGCACGCCTAAAATCCCGCCATCAATGAGTTTTTCCAGAGGCTTTTCCTGATTTTTTCTGGCTTCGGATTTTTCTTCTTCGGGAACCACGTCCAATAATGGAACCGGAGTGCCGGATTCCATATACATGCAGTAGTACTCCCAGTGGCGATAAGCGATCTCTTCCAGGCTGCCGCCCACGGCAACCCACATAGGTGTCTTGCCTTTTCCCCGAAAAAATCCGAGTTGAAGACTGTAAACAGCGGTAGCAGCAGGAGTGTAAATCACAATGACCCGCGCCATGATCTGTTGCCAGGGCATGCGGTAAAGCTTGCCCCCGTGAACAAAACAGGCCTCCTGGGTCTGACGATTGAGGCGCAGCGGCAGTGGGGAGCGGGTGAACAGTGTCCCCAGGACCATCAAAGGGGGAATGCCGGCAAAAATCCAAAAGATCGGTGGAAAGTCTGAAAGTTTAGCGCCCAGTGAAACAGTAAGAATAAAAAAAGACATAACAATAATAAAAAATAGTGCCGCGATCAGAGGCAATGTATCTCGCTGCCCATGATGAGAGTTCACGTCCAGGAAAACCTCATTCTCTCTTAGGATCGGCGGCGTATGAATATCCGGCTTCAACCCCAATCTAAGAAGGGGTGGAGAAAGCTCCTTGATAACCGTTCTCTTATCCTTTTTTGGCATTTGACCCGAATCTCCTTGTTTCAATTTTCAAACCCAACTCGTCTGGCATCAATATCGACTCGTCGCCGAAGGGATCATACCAGACGGTCGCTTCAGCGCGCTTGGCATTTTGAGGAATCTGGTCCCGTTTGAAGTCCCACACCAGCTTTCGTGGTTCGCCGGCCTTGCCGTACCTTCTGTGGGGCGGTTCCTGTTTGTCCTTGGAAATGAGATAGTGCCACGGACCACCAACCTCGCCGACTTGAAATTTCAGTTCACAAGCAATCCGGCTTCTCTTTGGATCATAATTGGGGACTTCCACATGCAGTTCAAACTCAACAAACTGCTTTTCAGGAACAAGGCAGGAAATGTTCTCACTCTGCGTAACTTTTTTCCATGAGGTACTGACCTTGAAACCGTAAACAATGTGATAGTAGGCTTCAAGTTCTGCCTTGGGATCATTTTTCCAATCGTTATAATCCAGAAGATATTTCTTGCCGTCCTTACCTTCCTCTTCTTTTTCCCCTGCATAGGCCATCGCCCCCCAGTGACTGTGCAGCAACCAGTCTTCTATAGGGGAGTTGTCGGTCCACAACAGGCTGATGGCTCCGCCGACAGAGACGAGAATGCCGCCAATCACTACAGCCCAACCGACAGGGTTGGAAACGGCAGCTGTCACCAACAGGATACTTCCGATGCCGGAGGCTAAGGCCCCCCCGGCCATCACTCCATGCGAAACTGCGGCATCGGTGTCACCGGATTGCGATTCTTCAACGGCCTGGGTCACTTCATAGACAGCGCCGATAAATGCGGCAACCGTCCCCGCTTTAAGTGCGATTGTCCCTGCTGCTTCTGAAGCTCCGGTTAAACCCTTTGTTAAAAGCGATGCAGAACGATATGCGAAGAATCCAGAAGTTGTCCCCGCCACAGAGGAACCAAAACTGACCAGCGATTGAGAGAGGACCCATGAATCAAGTTTATCTTTATGACCAACATACTCCTTAACCACACTGACCAGATTGTAAGCCTCCAATAAAACTATGATCCTTGCATATCCTTTACTGTTGGTGACTTTTTTGGCATAAGCACTGAGATTATGGCCTGCAATCGTTATGCCGGTGACCCTGGGCGGCTCATAACGCATGGCGATTGCAGTACTCTCCACCACGCTCACCTTCATTGCGCTCTTCACAATTTTGCTATGCTGAACCTGACCGTTATCCAGAAACTCGACCAGACTCATTTCCGTCCGACTGATCTCAAGCAGATAACGCCTTTGGACAAAGGCGGCGACAACCGCCCATTTTTCGTCCATGGTCCCGAGTTGGGTGGCAACGGCGTTGAAGATGGCGTCGGTGGCTGCTGTGGCTTTATCCTTGAAAGTAAAAATTTGATTAATCAGGCTTTCATCTTCTTCCAACTGGCTGACGATGTACTTGCGGCCACTTACAGTCACTGCCACATTGGTGAGTAACACCGCCTTAATCTTCTCCAGCGTATCCCGGTGTTGAAGCAGGTTGAGGTCAAAATCAGAAAAAGCGCTCGCAACCGTTGCTGCAGATTCGCAGGATTGTCGCTGCATATAATCCAGGAAAGCATCACTGGCATTTTCGTAGGTTGTTTGAAGTCGCTGTTCCTGTGACGCATAGTTGGTTTTGAAAGCTTGCCGCTCATTTTCGCGTAATTGTTCGGAAAACTTGGGTTTGGTCCCCAGAACCGCATCAGCAATGTCGGAGATGACCTTTCCTCGAGCGTTCTTTTCCATAAATTGAGCGGCGTCTCCGAACGCCTTGAAAAATTCATCGTGCAGACGAATCGCTACCCCGAGTGGATCGTGCAGATACACCGCCGGGATATTACTCTTGCGCTGCAGCGCCAAGTGGTAGAGTTCTGGCGCATGTTTCACGTTTTCAACTCGCGCCTTGTTCCCTTCGGGCAATTTCGGTTCAAACTTGGTGTCGTAACCGCTCAGATCGATTTCCTGCATACGCTGCTGACGCAGATCGGCATCTTCCTGTAATTCATTGATCCGTGCCCAACTCCATTGCACCTCGGAGAAAGCCATCTCGATCGTTTGCAGTTCTCCGAGAACCTTATAGGGCAGCAGCACCCGGTTATCAAAGAATCCAGTCGCCTTGCGATCGTCTTTGCTTTGGTGGTATTGCAAATTGACATCGCGCATGTAGCCGCTTGTGCCGACCTCCAATTCCCGCCACAGGGTGCCGTTTCGGTATATGTAAAGCCAGCCAGGTCGAGGAATCGCAGCCTGTTTTTTATCGGCCTCGATATCGCCGGTGGCGGTTGTGTAGCAGAGCGGAATCACCGGAACCAACACGTTACTCCCCTTGGGGTGCTTTCCCTTGGTGGTGGGATTGACCTTGCCCAGGGGGATGTTGTTCCAGGTGTGGCGGGAATCCTGGAGCTTGAGCCAGAATTTCTTTTCACCCGGCGCTACGGAAAAGACGATCTCCCGGTGGCCATCCTTCTGGTTCTCGGTGTTGTCGACAGGTTTGGTGATTTTATTCGGATCTAGCTGCGTTGGGTTGCCGGTCATGCTTCCTCCTGATCTGGAAGTCCGCCCTC
>CALZLE010000007.1 GCA_945788205.1 uncultured Desulfuromonadales bacterium | reverse complement strand
TTGCGTCAACCGAGCAGAATCGTCGACAACCTCTCGTCACTCCGATTCTTCATCATTGCCTAAAAAATCCCGCAAAAACTGACCGGTGTAGGAGCGAGTCACCATAGCCACCTCTTCCGGTGTCCCGGCAGCAATCACTTGTCCACCGTGACTGCCCCCTTCCGGCCCCAGATCGATGACATAATCAGCGGTTTTGATCACATCGAGATTATGCTCGATAACCACCACCGTATTGCCGGTTTCGACCAGTCGGTTGAGCACCTCAAGCAACTTGTGAATATCGGCAAAGTGCAGGCCGGTGGTCGGTTCGTCCAAAATATAGATGGTTTTCCCGGTCGCCCGCTTACCCAGCTCGCGAGCCAGTTTGACCCGTTGCGCCTCCCCGCCCGAGAGGGTCGTGGCACTTTGTCCCAACTTGATGTAGCCGAGGCCAACATCCCGAACCGTCTGCAATTTATTGCTGATTTTCGGAATATTCTCCAGAAAGCGACTCGCCTGATTGACGGTCATATTCAGCACATCAGCGATACTCTTGCCCTTGTATTTTACCTCCAGGGTTTCGCGATTGTAGCGTGCCCCTTTACAGATTTCACACTGCACGTAAACATCGGGCAGAAAATGCATTTCGATCTTGATGATTCCGTCGCCACTGCACGCCTCACAGCGCCCACCCTTGACGTTGAAAGAAAAACGTCCCGGTTTGTAACCACGAATTTTCGCTTCCGGTAACTGTGCGAACAGTTCGCGGATATCGGTGAACACTCCGGTGTACGTGGCCGGGTTGGAACGCGGCGTACGCCCGATCGGCGATTGATCGATATCGATGACCTTATCGAGCTGTTCCAGCCCCCGAATCTGCTTCAGCGGTCCCGCTTTTTCACGGGTTCGATGTAATTTCTGTGCCAGCGCCTTGTAGAGAGTTTCAATCACCAGCGATGATTTCCCGGAACCGGAAACACCGGTAAAACAGGTCAGCACACCGAGGGGAATTTTGACATCGACCGCTTGCAGATTGTTGGCCCGGGCGCCGATAATTTCCAGCCAGCGCTCACTCTGACGCCGCTCCGTCGGAATCATGATCTGCCGCTTGCCCGACAGATATTGGCCGGTCAGTGATTCTTCCACCGCCATCACTTGTTCGGGAGTTCCGGCCGCGACCACTTCTCCACCGTGGATTCCAGCTGCTGGACCCATATCGATGACATGATCGGCCATACCAATCGTCTCTTCATCATGCTCGACCACCAACACCGTGTTGCCGAGGTCACGCAGTCGGCGCAGAGTGGTCAGCAATCGCTGGTTGTCACGTTGATGCAAACCGATCGAGGGTTCATCGAGAATATAGAGCACCCCCATCAGCGAAGAACCGATCTGGGTTGCGAGCCGAATCCGCTGACCCTCGCCGCCACTCAGGGTGCCGGAACTCCGATCGAGACTCAAATAACCGAGACCAACGTGCGACAAAAAGGAAAGCCGCTCTCGGATCTCTTTGAGAACCCGGCGGGCGATCTCTGCCTGCTTGGCTGGCAACTCAAGAGAGGTGAAGAACTGTTCCGCATCAGCGATCGACATGGCACAGGCGTCGCGGATATTTTTTTCCGCCACCGTCACATGCAACGACTCCGGCCGCAGCCGCGCGCCTTCGCAAGTCGGGCAGGGAATCACGCTCATAAAGCGTTCCAGATTCTCGCGCACCCCGTCCGAATCGGTCTCCCGATAGCGGCGCTCCAGATTGGTGATCACTCCCTCAAACGGTTTCTCGTAGAAATGTCGCCGCTCACCCTGATCGTAAAAAAACCGGACATTCTCTTCGCCCGAGCCGTAGAGAATGATCTTCTGCAAACGTTCCGGCAAGGTTTTAAACGGCTTGCGAATATCGAACTCATAATGCATTGCCAGCGCTTCGAGCAGTGCCTGATAGTAATATCCGGTACGGCTGTCCCAAGGAACTATTGCCCCGTCGCGCAGACAGAGATCCGTGTTTGGCACCACCTGTTCGGCGTCAAAATAATTCCGCGTCCCGAGCCCGCTACAATCGGGACAAGCACCGTGGGGGTTGTTGAAAGAGAACATCCGCGGCTCGATGTCAGGGTAGGAGAGACCACAGTCGATACAAGCGTGCTTTGACGAAAACAGCTTACTCTCACCCTTCGGCACTTCAACCCGCACCAGACCATCGGTCAATCGCAGGGCGGTTTCGATAGAATCGGCCAGGCGCGACTCAATCCCCTCCTTGACCACCAGACGATCAACGACAACTTCCAGCGTATGTTTTTTCTGCTTATCCAGCTCGGCGGTTTCGCCCAATTCCTGCATTTCGCCGTCGATGCGGACGCGCACGAAGCCGTCTGCCTGGAGTTGCGCCAGTTCTTTGCGATACTCACCTTTGCGCTCGCGGACAATCGGTGCCATCACCAGCAGCTTACTTTTCTCTGGCATTTGCATGACCCGATCGACCATCTGCTCGACGGTTTGCGAACTGATCTGTTCACCACAACGGTGGCAAAGAATCTGTCCGACCCGGGCATACAAGAGGCGCAAATAATCATAAATTTCGGTGACCGTGCCGACGGTGGAACGGGGGTTCTTCGAGGTCGTCTTCTGCTCGATGGAGATCGCCGGAGAGAGGCCGTCAATCTGATCGACATCCGGCTTTTCCATCTGCTCGAGGAATTGACGTGCATAAGCCGACAGACTTTCGACGTAGCGTCGCTGCCCCTCAGCGTAAATCGTATCGAAAGCGAGGGTACTCTTGCCACTGCCGGAAACTCCGGTGACGACCACCAATTTATCGCGGGGGATGTCGATATCGATGTTTTTCAGATTGTGTTCGCGGGCACCGCGGATCTTTATTTTATCAATCATCAATTTTTATACTTATGAAAATAGGTTCAAATGACCATCTGCTGCGCCATACGAATCGCAGCCAACAGACTTTCAGTGCTGGCCTGCCCGGTTCCCGCCAGGTCGTAAGCGGTCCCGTGATCGACACTGGTGCGGACAATCGGCAAACCGAGGGTGACGTTGACGCCATCTTCGAAATGCAGCAACTTCAACGGAATCAAGCCCTGATCGTGATACATGCAGATCACCGCATCGTGGCTGCCCTTGGCGGCAAAATGGAAAAGGGTATCAGCGCTGTGCGGACCGTCTGCGGCGATGCCTTCGGCCTGTGCCTGTTCGATGGCCGGAACAATCAATTCTGCTTCTTCATCGCCGAACAGACCATTTTCACCAGCGTGTGGATTGAGGGACAGAACCGCCAGCTTCGGTTTTTTCACCCCGAACTGGTTGCGGAACGCCCGATCAGTAATACGGATCGTTTCCAGGATTTCTGCGGAATTCAATGCCTGCGGAACATCTTTGTACGCCAGGTGGGTGGTGACCAGGCAGACTTTTAATTTGTCGCCAGCCAGCATCATCACAACTTTATTTATCCCGCAACGCTCGGCAAGCAGTTCAGTGTGACCGGGAAAATTGACACCCGCAGCGTTGATTGCAGCCTTGTTGATGGGACAGGTGACGATCCCGCTTGCTGTTCCTTCGAGACACCGAGAAACGGCCCATTCAACATAACCGGCCATTGCCCGCCCGCAGGCCTTATCTGGCTGGCCATAAGTCAGCTGATCTGCCTCTAGCCGCGAAATGCTGGCCAGGTAGATTTTTCGGTCATCAATCGTCAACTGGACATGATCAATGCCTATCTGTTCCACTGCGGCGACTTTGCCAAAGACAGCCGCAGCACGCTGCAACACACCAAGGTCACCGACCACCTGCAACGGCGCCTGAAATCGCTCGAAAGCGCCCCCGAGAAGAGCTTTAATAATCAGTTCCGGCCCGATTCCGGTCGGATCGCCCATAGTCAACAATAACGGTTTCACAAAAGTCCTTTTCTTGAGTGCACGAAAGAACGAGTTTAACCGATTTTGTCATCTTAAAACAATAGTCGGTGTAAGTTGCGATTAGAAGAGAATCATCACGGTAAATTGCATGTTGTTACCACTTGGAATTGACGCCTAAACATCAATTTTCTCAGCGTTCGGAGCAACAGGCTTTTTCGCAACCGCAGTATCGTGATTTTAACTATTGGGGGTGCTTATACTCGTATCTGTGTATCGAGAATATTTCTGATGGTTTTTGCCAGCGTCGGCAACACCAATGGTTTGGAGAGAAATGCCTTAACGCCTAATTGAAGGATTTTACCTTCGGTCATATTGGCACTATAACCGGTACAAAGAATGATCGATGACTCCGCATTGATTTTAAGAAGTTCCTTCGACAGTTCCATTCCGGTCATGGCTGGCATTGTCTGATCAGTTATGATCAAATCAAATTGCTGAGGATCTGCAGCAAACAGAGCCAAGGCTTTCCGGCTGTCGGTTTGTATTGTCACCGAATAGCCATGTTCCACCAGAAAATCAGCCGTTGCATGGGCAAGAGCAGGTTCATCATCAACCAACAAGATTCGCTCATCGCCTGTCGGGAGGTCTTCAGCGGTCAACTCCTCATCTAAACGAGGGTTCGATTTTCCGGTGCTGGCTGAAATCGGGAAATAAGCCGAAAAGGTTGTGCCTTTGCCCGGTTGGCTATCAGCGGTCAAGAAGCCCTTGTGTTGTTGAACAATATTATTACAAATTGCCAGTCCCATCCCCGTCCCCTGCCCAACAGGTTTGGTCGTAAAGAATGGATCAAAGATTTTATCCATAATATCTGCGGGGATCCCTGGCCCGGTATCGGTTACGGTCAATTTCAAACAGGCGTCCGACGGTGCACTCGTCGGGTCGAAATGGGGCAGGTTCTCCTGCGAGGCCTGACAAAGAGAAACCGTCAGCAGACCTTTCTCTTTCATAGCATAAGCAGCATTATGGCAAAGGTTAATCAGGACCTCTTCGATTTGGGTGGAATCGGCATCGATAATTTTCGGACGAGCCTCCTCATCGATCTGGGTTAAAATCTCGATACTGGCAGGCGTTGACGATCGAAGCAGTTTCAGTGACTCCTCGATAACCAGGGCCAGCTGTACTGCTTGAAAGCTCTGCTTGGTCTGGCGGCTGTAAGTCAAAATCTGCTTGACCAGTTCGCCCGCCCTGGAAGAAGCGGCAATCGCCTGTGTCAGCCGAGGGAACAAATCATGATCGCTGCCGACTTTACGGCGCATAAGCTCCAGATTTGTCATGATTATGGAAAGGATGTTGTTGAAATCGTGGGCAATCCCCCCGGCCATTATGCCGATAGCTTCCATCTTGTATTTTTGACGCAGTTGCGCCTCAAGCTCCAAGTGTTTCGCTTCGGACTGCTTACGATCGGTGATGTCGCGGGAAATTCCCACGAGACCAATGATCTCACCATCCGGCCTGAAAATCGGGGCTTTGATTGAGTCAAGGTAAAGTAAGTCTCCTGCTGACGATGTCAAACATTCCTCAACCCGGACAGATTTGCCGGTGTCGAAGACGACGCGGTCTTTTTCTTGAATCGATTTAGCAAGGTCCGGGTCGAAAAAATCGAAATCCGATTTACCAATCTGTTCCGCCTCCGAAAGACCGATCATTTTCTCGGATGCATTGTTGCAACAAAGATAGGTGCCACTTAAGTCTTTGATATAGATGGCATCATCCGCGGAATCGATCACGCTGCGTAGAAAAGACCTTTCACCTAATATCGCATCTTCATGCTGTGCACGGTTCTGCTCAATTTTGTCGATCGATTTTTTCAGTTTCATTCTGAAAACAATAGCTGTGACCAGAGCAACGACGACGAAAATTCCGAGCAACGCCAACAGCTGCTTTGCCCATTCGGGGAAAACCACATATTTTCGTTCGGCGATACCTGTCTCAAAATACTTTTCCAGAAGTTGAAAATAAACTGATCCAGAATCCTCTTTTAGGGCTTTGATATGGTCGTCTATTTTCGCAATCAAGGTCGGAGTCTGCTGGGCTTTTTGCGGAAAGGCAAAATTGATATTGATCGGCTGGAAGACCAGAGAGGTCTTTTTTAGACCATATTCCGCTTCATGCTCGTCGCCAAAGTTCCTGTTGACGACAGCTCCGTAGACCAGGCCATCGGTAACGGCTTTGAATGCTTCGCGGTAATTTGGGAATTCGACAAAAATGCAATCGATATCAAAGCTGTCAACAATCTCTTTTACTCCGGCTGTCCCCGTGTAGTTGACACTGTTTTTTAATACGGCAATTTTTTTGCCTGTCAAATCAAAGATAGAACTATAGGTTGGGCTACTGTTGTTGATGTAAAAGCGTGACCAGCTTAAAAGGACGGTTTCGGCGGAAAATTTGTACAGATTTTTACGGGCGTCTGTCACGGCAACATCCGGCAAAACATCAATTTCACCAGTCTTTAACCGTTCGAGACCCTCGCTCCAAGTCCCCCAGACATATTCAATCTGCCAATCTTCCTGTTTTGCGATGTGCCCAATCAGGTCCGGCCAAAAACCGGTCGCTGCGCCTTGCTCATCTTGAAAAACTTTGGGCGCATTTTCATAAGCACCAACCGTTAATAAGTGCTTTTCAGCCCTTATTAATTGCGGAGAAGCAAGGAAGAGGAATAATAATATTAAGAGGCTGGCGAGAACTCGGCAGTCTTTCATATAATTGTTTCCCAAAAAGGACACTAGCATTGGCCAAAGATTAACCCTAGCACACAACCAACCCGCCAAGAAAGTCGATTTACAAAGGCAATCTTTTCTAAATGCTCTTAAAAGAGGGTTGTCATTCCA
>CALZLE010000006.1 GCA_945788205.1 uncultured Desulfuromonadales bacterium | reverse complement strand
TAAGTGCAGGGGGGGCTGGGTGGGGAGATTTTGACCGAACCTAACACGGTAGACTTTTGCTCAGCAAGGGATTAATGCTATTGAGGAAGTTGTGTATCCTACTTTTGAGGGTTGAACGCCACCCCCGATCATAGCCGGGCTGAATGGTCCTTGTGCCCGGACCACTTGGGCAGCTTGTCAGATATGTCGGCAACCCGTTGGCCGTAGAAAATATGGCAGGTTGGTTTGAATGAGTCCGGCGTCTCGACACCGGGGCCAAAGTCAAACAACGTGGGGAACGCAAGCCACATCCTGCGTCCTTCATCGGCAATTGGAGTCCCACACTCGATACAGCTGACCTTGCAGGGCAAGCTGCGGACATTCGTCCCTTGCTCGCTATTGAAAAAGCGCAGATGATCCAAACCGGCAGTGATTCTCACCTGATGTTTTTGAAAGATGGCAGCCCATTGCATAGGAGCACCATGCAGTGTCTGGCAGGCTCTGCAGTGACAGTATTTCGCATCCACAGGGTCAACAGACACTTCGTATCGGACCTTGCCACAAAAGCACGCGGCCCGGTACTTCGGCTTGAATGTCGAGTCCTCAAGGGAGGCATATTCGGCTCCGAGTTGGTTCTTGGGAGAAAGCATCATAAATCCCTCCAGAACGTATTAAGCGGCTTCGCAAGCTACGCTAAGTGTAATCCTGACAATGATGACATTCAAGGTGCCAAAAAAATGGGTTGCAAGTCTGTCTGGCCATTCCAAAGGTGATATCATGCTTATTGCAAAACAAAAAAGGATTCGATGATGAACTGGAGCCTCATTTCTAATAACTCTGAACTGTCTATGTTTCAGGTTCTGTTTTTAAATAAAAGGGCGATCCCTTGCTGATAGTTTTCAAGTGGCTAACTCTGGTTTTACTTATGACTATGTCAATACCGAGTGTTTCGTCCGGCATGAGTAATGGGGGATATCCGTCGATCGGCAGGTCGAAGAAAATACTGTTCAAAGAGGTTTGTCGCGACCATAAACAGACTTTTTATTGCAATTCTGAATTTAACTTAAACCAGCAAGTTTTTCATACCAATGGATACATTCCGATCGGGAACGATAAACGAGCCAACCGTTTAGAATGGGAGCACGTTGTTCCGGTCCATGTTTTTGGTCAATCTTTCCGTGAGTGGCGCGAGGGTGATCCGGCGTGTATTGATAGTAAAGGTCAGTCGTACAAGGGGCATAAGTGTGTCGAAAAAATAAATATCCAATTTCGACACATGCAAGCAGACATGCACAACCTGGTGCCAGTTATTGGTGAGCTCAGCAGGCTTCGCTCTAACGACCCTTTTGCTATAATTCAGGGCGAGGAAAGACGCTTTGGCTCATGTGATATGGAGATCGCGAATCGGAAGGTTGAGCCACCAGAGAATGTACGAGGAAATATCGCCAGAATCTATTTTTATATGAACGATACATACTCTGGTCGCGGAGTTGTCAGTGAAAAGAACCGAAAGCTGTTCGATGCTTGGGATAAGCAAGACCCCGTTGATAAGTGGGAGTGCGAGAAGGAAAGACGGATTCGAGAACTTCAGGGAAGAGAGAATTTTTTTGTTAGTCGAAGGTGCCTGGGCGGTTATGGCGGAGGCTTTTGGCTACCCCTATAGTGGGGACAGGTTTTGCTTAATGCTAACTGAGAACGGCATGCCACTGTGAACTGGCAGGTTTATATCATTCTTTGTTCGGATAATACTCTCTATACCGGGATGACCACTGATGTTGAGCGGCGCTTTAACCAGCATCTTGCCGGTACGGGGGCCAAGTATTTCCGGGGACGCTCCCCCTTGCGTTTGGTTTACCTAGAGGCAGGACATGACCGTCAAAGTGCCAGCCGTCGAGAAGTTCAGATCAAGCAGCTACGGCGGATCGAAAAAAAGCAGTTGATTGTCTCGGCAGACAACCGCCTGGCGGAATTGTCGCCAAATTGTTCCTGTAGATGAGGTGTTTATGCCGCAGAAAACAAGAGCTGACCAGCAGGAAGAGGGGATCGATATTCCGTACGAACAGATTGGCCCAGAGACTCTGCGTCGGATGATTCAGGAATTTGTCACGCGAGATGGGGCTGATTGGGCGGAAGCGGGGTGTTCATTGGAGGAGAAGGTTGAGCAGGTCTATCTGCAATTGCGGAATCGGCAAGTAAAAGTCGTTTATGATCTGCGTTCAGAAACGGCCAATCTTGTGGCCTGCTGTTAAATTTACTGATCAGGGGTTGTTGTGAAAAATAAACTTTTACGCCTTGCAGAGATTATCCAGGAAAACTTTCCGGAGGAGTTGGTCGAAGCATTTCGATCGAGCGGAAACCTGTCGTTGGACAAACGTATCGAAATAGTCAGTCTTGCCAGGACCTTGCATCAGAGTCGCGCGGAAACTCTGTGGTTAAAGGCAGGAAAAAAGAGGACAGCAGAAGAAAGGATCGCAACCGCGCAAGCTGATTTGGCTGCTTTTGTTTTCGCTTATCTGACCGGCGACGCCAAAGAATACGCAGAGAGTGCCGTCGAGGCGTTGAGAACTCTGGGGCGTCACGGTGAATTTGATCTGGTCGCAAGTCTTGCGTAGCGACTAATATAACAGCATATTCTTACCCAAGCCGGCCAACAATTCTTGCTTGGAATCCTCCACCTGCTCTTGATTTAAACCCGTTACAGATTCTGGTAGCAAAATAGCTACCCAAGAACTACGCTTGGACGGCTGCTTTTTATGTCTCAAGCTTAACAGTCAAGTGAGATTTGCAGTAACCCATATCGAGACGACTTCTGAGATACACTGCATGCACGATAGTGGCTGTATCAGCACTTTCGATATTTGAGACAACTCGCCAATCTTCTCTTCTGACTTAATCGAACTCTTCCTCGGCATTCAACCAACGCTCAAAATGCTCCCTGGCAGTACGGGAAATAATCCGTTGAAAGGAAATGGGATCATGCAGGTAGAGACAATGACGGATTGCCGTATAGGGGCTGAAATTACGCTCGGGGTCGGCGGCAAGAAACTCGGCCTGGTACTCTCGTACCGTCTTCAGATTTTCCACCAAACTTTGGTTTAGGTCTGCTTTTTCGAAGCACCTATTCAATTTAAGAATATCCTGCACGAAACCATCGACCTTGTAGTCCTCAAATTCAAAATCACGGAAAAAATGCCCGGCAACGCGCAGAAAACTAAAGGCGTTGACCAGTTTGCCACTGCTCGATACTGCCTCTGTTGTCGCTTCGTCGACATCATCAACCGGCTCCACAGTCGCCTTTTCCAACAGCTCCGCTGTGGCATTGCGGATTTCTTTGAATTCGCGATCAGCCAGTTCAAACAGTGCGGAGAGAACATTGATTCGACGGCGCAGATCGTTGGGGATAGATTTCTTGTACTTGATCTTATGATCAAGAACGCTCCAGGCATCCTGAATCAACGAGCGGATCTGCACCTCGATCGGCAGCTCGGCAAACGGCTGGTATTTTTCCTGTACCGACAGATCATCACTCAGGGCCAGATCCATGTGCAGCCCTTTATAGCCAAAGGAGTCCTCTGTGCTCTCGACCGCGGAAATTTTGTCGGTGACATCGATAATCCGAAAATGCTGTTGCAAGACGTCTGAAACCTGCGCGATCTGGTCTTCATAAAGGCAGATAATGCGGATGCCGATCAGGTCCGAGATATAGTCCTGAATTCGGTAGGGTTGTTCTTCTGCTTCAAGTTTGCTTTGATACTTGCGGTGAAACTTCTTGATGCATTCGTCCTTGTTTTTGATCCGTCCTTCAATTTTGGTGACTTCACCAATCTGCGACTGTCTGAGCAATGTAGCGATGATGCTGATGCAAGCGTTTTTCGCTTCTTCAAACAGTTGTCGGTTGTTGTCGTAATAGGCGAGGAAATGACGACGTTCCTGTTCAAAATCGAGCGATGCCACGGGCGACTCCTTTACTTAAAAGAGGTTTGAGAAAGTATAGCATCGCCTGTTTTTCGCACAGTCACAAAACGATTGAAACCATCATCGATTGAACTTTATCGTCTCAGCCTGGCAGCATAATCTTTGTGACATAGGGGCTGGTCATCGAGCGGACCAGCGCGCTGTAGTTCAGCTGGAAGGTCACTTCTGTGCCGACAGAGAGATCGTCGTTTTCGGTCTCCAGGATGAGGTGGTCACTGCTGCCACCCATAACCTCTATTCCGGCAGGTGCTTGCAGGCCATCCGGGTCAGTATCTTGCCTGCCAATCGCAAGGATGGCTTGGGTGACCTGCCCCCTATCTTCAACGACGGGTGTCTCACCGAAGGCATTCTGGGCAAGTTGGCCTGATGGCAGAGTCGGCTTGAGCTTCGCTTCGATCACTTCGGCCGTCAGCGTGATAGCATCGGTGTACAGTCCTTCAAGCGGCTTCCGATGGAGGGTTTCGCAGCCGAGCAGGATTGCTTCCCCCAAACGCAGATCGTTGATCCGGCCGACCTTCGCGCTACTCAACGCCCACTGCAGGTTGGCGGAGTTACCCCCCGAAACGATCACAACCTTCAGATCGAAGGTTGTTTCGATCAGCTCTGCAAGCTCGCTCAGCTTCGCCATGTTCCGAGCGTCGGGGGCTACTCCACTGCGACAGGCGAGATTGGTGCCGATCCCTTTGAAAACGATATTCGGCAGATTGAGTGTCTCGCGGACGCAGTCCAACAGGTCGTCGGGCATAATCCCTTCACGGAGATCTCCCAGTTCGACCATGAGCAGGACCCCGTGGGTATATTCTGCCTGTCGTGCTTCAAGCGAGAGCTTTCTGATAACTTCGATTTCGGTATTGAAGCTGATATCGGCATGCCTGACAACCCGTTGCGCCTGACTCAGCATCGGTGAACGGATCAGTGTCATTGCTGCAGACTGTTGCCCGATCCGCAGCGACTCAATATTTTCGATGCGCGAATCTCCCAGTCTTTTGACTCCTGCCGCAAGCAGGGTCGCAGCAATCTCGGCGCAGCCGAGGGTAGCCTTGGTCACGCCGGTCACCGCAATGCCGCGTTGTGCCAGCCGATCAACCAGGGTGCGGGCGTTATGATAGATTTTGTCGAGGTCGATCACCAGCCTCGGTGCCGGCATCATGCGTTGGCGACCTGTTT
>CALZLE010000005.1 GCA_945788205.1 uncultured Desulfuromonadales bacterium | reverse complement strand
CACAGACGAAGTAGCTTATGTCTCAACCTGTTCGCCCAGCAGAGCTCATTCATAAATATTATGCCGACCACCTCAAAGCGCGGCGTATTCTGTTTGATCATAGCCGACAGGTGACTCGACGAGCCTTAAAAATTGCTCGCCGCTTGAAAAATGAGAAGTCTGTCAATCTGCAATTTATCGCCGAAGCGGCGATGCTGCACGACATCGGCATGATTAACACCAACACTCCAGAGCTGGGTTGCTTCGGCACCGGGCCTTACCTGCAGCACGGAATCGCGGGTCGAGAAATGCTCGAAAAAGAAGGATTACCGCAACATGCGCTCGTCTGCGAACGTCACATCGGAATCGGCTTGACCGCGAAAGAGATCAGAGAGCAACGACTCCCGCTACCAGAGCGCGACATGCTCCCGACAACGCTCGAGGAACAAATTATTTGTTATGCTGACTTATTCTACTCAAAGAGCAAAAAAAATCGCGGCAAAGAGAAATCTGTGAACGATGTCCGCAGATCAGTGCATAAGTTCGGTGCTGAAAAGCTGACAACATTTGAGCATTGGTTGCTTATGTTTGAGCCGGAATTGAGTTGATATGGAAGCCTGGCTACAAGAGTTTATACATCTGCTGCCTGAAGGGATCAGCTACTATCTGCTTTTGTTTTTGATCGCCCTCAGTGAGTCTCTGCCGATCGTCGGTCTGCTGATGCCCGGCAGCACCCTGGTGGTTCTTGCTGGCTTTCTGGCCTTTAATAGCAAAGGGTTGTTCTTGCCACTCATGCTGAGCACAACTGCCGGTGCTCTGCTGGGAGATCTGCTTAGTTTCTGGCTGGGCAATCGCTTCGGCAGCCGGATGCTCACGATGAAAAGCTTTCAGAAACACCATCAATTGATTCAGCAATCGGAACGCTTCTTCTGTACACACGGCGGCGAAAGTATCTTCTTCGCCCGTTTTCTTGGCCCGATTCGCGGCATTACTCCGTTTATTGCCGGCCTGTCGAATATGCCGGGCCGCGCACTGAGCATTTACGCTTTAATCAGCGCAATTCTTTGGGGGATCAGCTATCTCGGCATCGGTTATCTCGGTGGCGCGAGTTGGCAACAGGCTCAAAGCCTGAGCACCCGGTTCGGGTTATTGATCCTGCTGGCCCTGACCGTCACTCTTATTCATTATTGGCTGCGCCGCAGCCTGAAATCATCAGGAGAGAACACGCATGGAGATTGAGCTATCAGCACTTGAGGCCAGAGTCCTTGGGGCTTTTATCGAAAAAGAGATGACCACTCCCGACTACTATCCCTTGAGCCCGAATGGATTGACTAACGCCTGCAATCAAAAATCTAACCGTAATCCCGTGATGCAGTTGCTTGAGTCGGACGTTATTGACACAGTCGAAGAGCTGCGTAAAAAAGGTTTGGCAATGCAGTCACAGGATGCCGGCAGCCGCGTGGTCAAATTTCGACACACTCTGCGGGAACGTCTATATCTCGACGATCATGAGCTGGCAATTTTAGCTGAGTTGTTATTACGAGGAGCACAAACACCTGGCGAGTTGCGATCTCGTGCTGATCGGATGGCAGGGTTCAGTGATCTAGCAAAAGTTGATCAGGTCGTGCAGGAGCTGGGCGACAAGGAACCACCGCTGGTCATCAAGTTGCCGCGCCAACCCGGCCGTAAAGAGCAACGCTACATGCATCTCCTCTGTGGGCCGGTCGAGGTCGATGAAAGCGAAGCAACTGTGCAGGTGGTTCAAACGGCGCAAAGTCGATCAATCTCGGAATTGGAAGAAGAAATTAAACAATTAAAAGCTGAGCTGAACGCTTTCAAGCAAGAGTTCACCGAATTTAGGAAACAATTTGAATAAGCAGAATGACACAAGGGGGCCGAAAAGCCCCCTTGCTGTTAATCAAAATTGGTAGCGCAAACCGAGCATGGTTGCATATGAATCCCAATCGACCTCATTGAGGCGGGTGCCACCGCGGCGGCCATCGGCGAAAAATGTTTTGTCATTCCCATCTTCGGCCTTCCAGAATTGCAAATCACCGGTAAAAACTGCTGACCACTGTAAATTCAGTTCGTAGACAGATTTTAACGACAACACGAACCCTGAACCTTCAGCTTCTTGTTCAAAACTGACCGGATGCTCCAGATCCGTGCGCAAATTCCAATCCGCCTCAGCAAAGAATTCAACAATATGGTATTCGCTCGATATTTCTAACGACAACTTCTCGACTGGCATTATTTGGAGATTTAATCCCAACCAGGGCCCATACCAATAAGCAGTATAAGTACTGTCAAGACCAACAATCGGTCCCAACGGATGCGGCGTTCTCCCTGCAATATTCTGCGAAACGGTCTGGAAACCTTCCTCCATACGTAAATCTTGAATATGAACAGAATAACCAATCAATGGCGCCAATTTGACTTTTCCAGAGGCCAGCAAATACCTTGGCCCCAGCCCACCGCTGGCATCGAAAGTGTAACCATCATCCGACCTATTGTTGGAGCGGGACCATTCCAGCGTCCGGTTATCACCCGCATAGTCGGAATCCTGATTATCTCCAGAGTAGACTCGACCGTAAGCCAGGGAACCAACAAACAGGTTATTCGTTCCCAGCCAAAGAAAATCTTTGCTTTCGAGAAACCCATCCAACTGCAACTGCTGAATTTTTAAGTTATCCCAAGTCAGTTCAGACAGGATTGTCGGATTTGAGCCACCATTATTCCCCGCAATACTCCACCTTAACTGGTCACTACGATGGCCAAGCGACAGATCGAGTCCCGTGGTTTCTATGGGGTCGGCAGCAAAAGCACCCGTTGCAAATAAGAGAGAAGAAAGCAACGAGAAATGGACAATGAACTGAGGAAGTTTAGGCATAGTCAGTATAATCCGGCAAAAATACATAACAATTTATAGCTATCGATTTAGATCATACACCAGATAAAAAAAATGGCCGCCCAAAATTATGGGCGGCCAAAAAAATAATTTAAAATGACATTATTTCTCGTAACCGTCCATCTCATCGAACTGCAGGTACTGATAGATGGAATCAGCCTTCGGTGCAACCTTCTCTTTGTAAACAGCAAGGTACTCAGCCGGAGTCGGCAGCTTGCCCAGAGTGGTGGTGACAGCACCAAGCTCGGCGCTGCCGAGGTAGACCTGTGCGCCGTTACCGATGCGGTCGTCGAAGTTACGGGTACTAGTGGAGAACATGTTGACAGCATCCGGAACCCGTGCCTGGTTACCCATGCAGAGTGAGCAACCGGCGATTTCGAGACGTGCGCCCATGGCACTGAAGACGGAGAAAACAGCTTCTTCCTTGAGCTTCTCCTGATCCATGCGGGTTGGCGGGCAAACCCAGGTACGGACGTCCGGGTTGAACTTCTCACCACGCCAGATCTCAGCAGCAGCACGGAAGTGTCCGATGTTGGTCATACAGGAACCGAGGAAAACATCCTGAATCGGGGTGCCCTGGATGTCGGAGAGCAGCTTGACATCATCAGGATCGTTCGGACATGCGAGGATCGGCTCGGTAATTTCAGCCAGATCGATCTCGATAACTTCAGCGTACTCAGCATTGGCATCAGCTTCGAGCAGTTTCGGATTCTTGAGCCATTCGTTGACGGCATCAATACGGCCCTGCAGAGTCTCTGGATCTTGATAACCTTCTTCGATCATCTTCTTCATGTGCGAAACGTTAGAGCGCAGGTAGGTACAAACGCTCTCTTCGGACAGCTTGATACAACCAGCAGCAGCGGAACGCTCAGCAGCAGCATCGGTCAGCTCGAATGCCTGCTCAACCGACAGGTTCGGCAAACCTTCCATCTCGAGGATACGACCGTTGAAGATGTTAACCTTGTTCTTCTTCGGTACGGTCAGGTGACCCTGCTTGATGGCCCAGTAAGGGATAGCGTTGACGGCGTCACGCAGGGTGATACCTTCGTTGAACTCACCTTTGAAGCGAACCAGAACCGACTCAGGCATATCGAGAGGCATGAAGCCGAGAGCACCAGCAAAAGCGATCAGGCCGGAACCAGCTGGGAAGCTGATGCCGATCGGGAAACGGGTGTGGGAGTCACCACCAGTACCAACTGTGTCAGGAACCAGAAGACGGTTCAACCAGCTGTGGATAACACCATCGCCTGGACGCAGCGGAACACCGGCGCGGTCAGCGATGAATTTCGGCAGGTTGGCGTGCATCTTGACGTCAGCTGGCTTCGGGTACGCAGCGGTGTGACAGAAAGACTGCATCACCATCGGCGACTTGAAGCGCAGACAAGCCAGCTCTTTGATCTCATCAGCGGTCATCGGACCAGTGGTATCCTGAGAACCAACAGTCGTCATAATCGGCGCACAGGATGAACCTGGCAGAACACCTTCGACGCCACAAGCGCGGCCAACCATTTTCTGAGCCTGGGTGTAACCTTGATCAGCCTTCGGCTCTGGATTAGCCGCTTTGGCAAAGATATCGGTCTCGCCCTGGCCCAAAGCTTCGCGAGCTTCTTTGGTCAATGCGCAACCGATGATCAACGGGATCCGGCCACCAGCACGGAACTCGTCAGGAACAGTGTCAGGCTTGATATCGAAAGTCGAAACGACTTCGCCAGCTTCGTTGGTCACTTCACCTTTTACGGTGTTGATGGTGATAACGTCGCCCATATTCAGGTTGGAAACGTCCATCCGCAGTGGCAGGGTGCCGGAATCCTGAGCGGTGTTGAAGAAGATCGGAGCAATAACACCACCGATGATCACGCCACCACGACGCTTGTTCGGAACCGCCGGGATATCATCACCGATACACCAGAGCACACTGTTACAAGCCGACTTACGGGAAGAACCGGTACCAACAACGTCACCGACAAAAGCGACCTGATGACCTTCAGCACGCCACTTGGCGATTTCTTCGATGCCACCAGGGAAACGGGTCTTACCCATGGCCAGAGCGTGCAATGGGATATCTGGGCGACTCCAGGCATCACCAGCTGGAGAGAAATCGTCAGTATTGATTTCACCTTCAACCTTGAAAACCTTAACCTTGATAGTTTCAGCAACTTCCGGCTTGCTGGTAAACCACTCAGCAGCTGCCCAGCTCTCCACAACTTTTTTCGCCGCGGCGTTGCTTTTCGAAAGCTCAATAACCTGAGCAGCAGCGTCATAAACATAGGTCATGCCGGACAGTGCAGTGGCAGCCTCGTCAGCCAACGCAGCGTCGCTCAATGCAGAGATCAGCGGTTGAACGTTGTAACCACCAATCATGGTGCCGAGAATCTGTACAGCTTTGACCTTGTCGATCAAAGGTGAACTCTTAGCACCGGTCGTCAGCTCTGCCAAGAAAGCCGCTTTGACTTCGGCAGCTGGATCAACACCAGGAGAAATCCGCTGAGTGAAAAGGTTCATCAGGAAATCTTCTTTTCCCGCTGGTGGATTCTGCAGCAGTTCACAGAGGGACGCGGTCTGCTCTGGGTTCAGCGGCAAAGCCGGAATCCCTTGGGCATTACGCTCTTCTTCATGTTTCAGATAAGCATCAATCATCTCTCTCTCCTTCATTATCATGGTTTGCAACAAAAGCTGCTCTAAAGTCTTTCCCTTAAAACGTTTTCACTCGCTTACCAGTATCCTCCGGCAGCGAGCAAAACATTGCATACTGTATACGATTTTAGGCTCATCGTCAATCATCCGAATGGTGATTTTAAGGTTTACCAGATAAGCCCTAATTCTGATCCCCCAAGAGACAGAATAGGCTGTCACCAAACCATAATGACATTATCTGTCGCACCATTGTCCGAAAATTGAAACACAACAAAACAGAAAGAGGTCAAAGAATGTTTGAAATATTATTACTGATGAGTGTCGTGTTGATTGTGGTCGGACAATTACTGCCCGAAGCTGGAAACGGAAGCCAGTTGAAACCATCAGCAAAGCTTGCAAAAGCCGGAGCTAGCAGCAACGCGCCGAGAGCAGAAGACAACAAAAGGCGAAAAACAAAAAAGCAACAGCCCTGCCAGAGAGTCTCAAGCAGGGCTGTAATAGGAACTATGTCGCAGCAAATTACTTTGCGATTTTGAGCAATTCTACTTCAAAAATCAACGCCGCATTTGGTGGAATCACCGGCGGAGCGCCACGTTCACCGTATGCCAGTGCTGGTGGAATTGCGAGCTCCCACTTTGCACCTTCCTTCATCAACTGTAACGCTTCAGTCCAACCGGGGATAACTCCACCAACCGGGAAGTTTGCAGGCTCACCGCGCTTGTAGGAACTGTCAAACTCGGTCCCATCTACCAAAGTTCCCTTGTAGTGAACATCAACCATCGACTCTGCTTTGGGCGATGCGCCTGTCCCCTCTGTAATAACTCGATATTGCAAACCACTGGGAAGTGTTTTCACGTCAGCCTTTTTACCATTCTCCGCCAGAAACTCTGCTGCTTTTTG
>CALZLE010000004.1 GCA_945788205.1 uncultured Desulfuromonadales bacterium | reverse complement strand
TCGAGGCAAACCGGCAGCATGTTGCGGTTATTCCGCGTGCCGAGATGCTGGCTGAGCTGATGCGCATGAAATACGGCATTGCCATCGCCGGAACCCACGGCAAAACTACCACGACCAGTATGTTGTCGCTGGTTTTGCATCACGCCGGCATCGATCCGACGGCCGTTATCGGTGGCAAGCTTGACGCTTTTGGCTCAAATGCAAAGCTTGGCCGTGGCAAGTTTTTGGTCGCCGAAGCGGATGAGTCGGACGGTTCCTTTATGCATCTGTCGCCGACCATTGCCGTCGTGACAAATATCGACGCTGATCATCTCGATTTCTACTCCGGACTGGACGAAATCAAGCAGATTTTTGTCGATTTTATCAACAAGGTTCCCTTTTACGGGCGCGCGGTCCTCTGCCTTGATGACCCGAACGTGCAGGAAATTCTACCTGAGGTAAAGAAGCGTTATCTGACCTATGGCTTCAGTAGTCAGGCTGACTTCCACGCCAGCGATGTCCAGCATCGGCAGGGACGCACCAGTTTTACTGCGTACTTTGAAGGGGAAGAACTGGGGCGGATTTCATTTAAGATGCCGGGTCGACACAACGTGTTGAATGCTCTGGCTGTCATCGCTGTGGCTCACGAGCTTGGCGTACCGTTTCAAACAATTATCGGCGGTTTCCGCAATTTTGGTGGTTTGCAGCGTCGCTTCCAGCTGCGCGATGAAGTGAACGGCGTGATGATTATTGATGATTACGGTCATCACCCTGCCGAAATCAAGGCAACTCTGGCTGCGGCAAAGTCGGGGTGGAGCAAACGTGTGGTCGCGGTTTTTCAGCCACATCGCTACAGCCGAACTGCTGCTCTTATCGAGGAGTTCAAGACGGCTTTCTATCAGGCCGACCTGCTCATAGTCACCGATGTTTATGCGGCCGGTGAAGAGATAATCGAAGGCGCAACTGGCGAGGCCTTGGCGCAAGGTGTGATTGAGCACGGGCACAAGGGAACTTACTACCGTTCTTCCTTTGATGAAGTGACCGAACTGCTGGCAGAACTGGTTGAGCCGGACGACCTGGTGATTACCCTCGGTGCTGGCAACGTTAATCAGGTTTGTCAGTTGCTGGCGGATCGATTGCGTCGCGTGGAGGGTAGCGAATGAGTCGCTTCAATCGAGAAGACCTGCGACAGAAAAAAATTGCTGTGCTGATGGGTGGTTTGTCTGCCGAGCGTGAAATTTCGATGCGGACCGGGAATGCCTGCCTAAAAGCATTGCAGGGGCTAGGCTATCAGGCGGTCGCCATCGACGCCGGACACGACCTGCCCGAGCAGCTGCAAGCGGAGAATATCGATATCGCTTTTATCGCTCTGCACGGTCGCTTTGGTGAGGATGGCCGGGTGCAGGGATTGCTGGAAATGTTGCAGATTCCCTATACCGGTAGCGGAGTCATGGCATCAAGTGTTGCGATCGACAAGGTCGTCACGAAGAAAATGCTGCTCTATCACGAGCTGCCGACCCCCGGTTTTGAATTTATGCGTCCCGGAGATTCGAGTGAACAGCTGTTGGAGCGTTGTAAGCATCTGCCATTGATTGTTAAACCGTCGCGCGAAGGCTCGACGATCGGTATCAGCATTGCCCGCAGTCGCGAAGCGCTTCGTCACGGGATCGATACCGCAGCGGCGCTTGATGGCACCGTGCTGATTGAAGATTTTATTGATGGAAGTGAATTGACGGTTTCGGTGCTTAACGGCGTCGCACTGCCGATTATTCAGATTGTCCCGAAGGGCGGGTTTTACGATTACCACGCCAAGTACACCGCTGGTCAGACGGAGTATCTGCTGCCAGCACCGATTGATGCAGTTATCACCCAAAGGGTTCAGCAGGCGGCCGTCGCGGCTTGTGAGGCGCTCGGTTGCCGTGGTGCGGCGCGGGTCGATTTTATGCTCCGTGAACGCGAGTTTTATTGCATCGAAGTAAATACGATTCCCGGAATGACCGAAACCAGTCTGTTGCCGAAAGCGGCAGCAGAAGCTGGTATTGAATTCCCCCAGCTGGTCGAGCAGATTCTGCTCGATGTCGGGCTGGATAAATAAAAAAGCGAACGTATGCGTGATCTGAAACGACAACAGAAAGTTAAGCGCAAGGTCCGGTACAACCGGAAGAAGCAAGAGAAGAAGCCGCTTAACTGGCGTAAATTGCTCCACCGGGCTTTGCGGGTCAGTGTGGTCTCTTTCAGTGCTGTGTTGTTGGTGGTTGGTGGTTTGCTGGTTGTTCAGCTGATGCTGGCTTCTGATCTGTTTCGCGTTGATCAAATCAGTGTTCAGGGTGGGCAGCATTTATCCGCTGAACAGGTGGTTGCGCTTTCAGATGTTCGCAGCGGGTTAAATACTTTCAGCCTCGATCTTGAAATGATCGGTAATAAGGTTGCTGAGAATCCATGGGTGTATAAAGCGCAAGTTCAACGGATTTTCCCGCGTCAGATCGATATTCGCATCGAAGAGCGCAAGCCAGTTGCCATTATCAATCTTGGCTACCTCTATTATCTGGATAGTCGTGGAGAGGTTTTTAAAGTTCTGGAGTCGGACGACAGTCTCGATTTTCCAATTATCACCGGGTTTGACTATCAGAAAATTAAGCAGCGGGACCTGACTTCTGCGGCGGATTTAAAACGAATGGTGGCGTTGCTGGCAAATCTGCGCAGCCGGCAACAGTTTAGTTTGCAGCAGGTATCAGAAATTCATCGCGAACGTGGTGGTGGATTTGCGCTGTTTACTCTGACTGGTGGCGTTAAGGTCAAGCTAGGCCGCTGTGATTTTGAAAAAAAACTGGATCGGTTGGAACGTATTTATGCAGAACTGCAACCACGTCTGCCGATTCTTGATTATATCGACCTGAATGTTGACGAAAAAGTTATCGTCCGAATAGAACGGCCCAAACATGCGGCCAGTGGCTGATGCCAAGGGGGTATCATGAGTAGCAAAAGAGAGAATTTGATCGTTGGGCTCGATATCGGGACCACCAAAATCTGCTGTATCGTCGGCAATATGACCGACGAAGGATTGGAGGTTGTCGGAATCGGCACCAGCCCCTCAAAAGGTTTGCGTAAAGGGGTGGTGATCAACATCGAAAGCACCGTTGAGGCGATCCAAAAAGCGATTCGCGAAGCGGAGCTGATGGCTGGCTGCGAAATTAAGTCGGTGTTTGCCGGAATCGCAGGAGGGCACATCAAGGGGCTGAACTCGCAGGGTGTCATCGCCATCAAGAATCGCGAAGTTATGCAGGATGACCTGCAGCGGGTCATCGACGCCGCCAAGGCTATTGCTATTCCGATGGATCGTGAAGTGCTGCATATCCTGCCGCAGGAATTCATCATCGACGATCAGGATGGAATTCGCGAGCCGCTCGGTATGAGTGGAGTGCGGTTGGAGGCGAAGGTCCACATTGTGACCGGTGCTGTTGCCAGTGCGCAGAACATTATCAAGAGCTGTAACCGGGCCGGTGTCGATGTTGCTGATATCGTCCTTGAGCAGTTGGCAAGTAGTGAGGCGGTTCTTTCTCCAGATGAAAAAGAACTGGGAGTTGCACTGGTTGATCTGGGTGGCGGGACTTCTGATATTGCGATCTTCTCCGAAGGTGCGATTAAGCACACCTCGGTCTTGTCGATTGGTGGCGATCATCTGACGAACGATATTGCCGTTGGTCTGCGGACCCCGAAGGCAGAAGCGGAAAAGATCAAGCAAGCTTACGGTTGCTGCCTGACTTCGATGGTCGGGAAAGACGAAACCATCGAAGTGCCGTCTGTTGGTGGCCGTGAACCGAGGATTCTTTCCCGGCAGTTGCTAGCAGAAATTCTTGAGCCGAGAGTCGAAGAAATCTTCTCTTTGGTGAATCGAGAAATCATCAAGAGCGGATACGAAGAGTTAATTGCCTCGGGAATCGTCATTACCGGTGGAAGCGCCATTCTGCCAGGGATGCCGGAGCTTGCCGAGCAGGTCTTTAATCTGCCTGTGCGTCGCGGGAACCCACGCAACATCGGCGGACTGACAGATGTCGTAAATTCACCTATTTACGCGACTGGCGTAGGTCTTGTTCAGTACGGCAGTCAGAACATTCAGGCACAGAATTTCCGCATCGGCGATGCGAATGTTTTTGAGCGAGTTGCACGGCGGATGAAAGAGTGGTTTGGCGAATTCTTTAAAGCAATAATTATGTAATAATTTCTATATAATTACTTGCAAAGTAAAAAAACTAGTGCGAAATTAATCAGAATTAAAGTTAACTAGCTATAGAATCTGCGGAGAATCTATAGCGCAACTGAAAACGGGGAGGGCATTATGCCTAACAATGAGGGAGTCATGTTCCAGTTCGAAGATGCATTAGATCAAGCAGCAAAGATCAGAGTTGTTGGTGTTGGTGGTGGTGGCGGAAACGCTGTCAATACCATGATCAGTTCGTGCGTCGATGGCGTCGAATTTATTACAGCCAATACCGATGCACAGGCCTTGCGGCGCAGCAATGCTGCAATGAAGGTTCAGCTTGGTGGTCACTTGACGAAAGGTCTAGGTGCAGGTGCAAACCCTGAAATCGGACGTCAGGCCGCAGAAGAAGATCATCAGCGTTTAGTCGAAATGTTTGAAGGCTCCGACATGATCTTTATCGCTGCCGGTATGGGCGGCGGAACCGGAACTGGAGCTGCTCCGGTTATTGCCAAAGCGGCAAAAGCTGCCGGTGCACTGACCGTTGGTGTTGTTACTAAACCGTTTACTCGCGAAGGCCGTCAGCGGATGCAACGCGCTGATCAGGGCATCGCGGAGTTGCGTGAAGTCGTTGATTCCCTGGTTGTGGTGCCGAATGATCGGCTCCTCGGGCTGGCTGGAAAAAATATGAGTATTCTTGATGCCTTTAAACCTGCTGACGATGTCTTGCGTCAAGCGGTGCAGGGTATCTCCGATCTGATTACCACTGATGGTCTCATCAACGTTGACTTTGCAGATGTGCGCACCGTGATGAGTAATCGTGGCATGGCAATGATGGGAATCGGCATCGCAGAAGGCGAGCGTCGTTCTGCCGAAGCTGCCCATAACGCCATCAGCAGTCCTCTCCTCGAAGAAGTCGATATCTCCGGCGCCATGGGTGTTCTGGTGAACATCTCTGGTTCTTCCAGCATGACGATGGAAGAATTTGAAGAAGCTTCGACGATCATCCATGAAAAAGTTCACGAAGACGCAAATATTATTGTCGGCCTGGTGATTGATGAGGACCTTGGCGACAAAATCAAAATCACTGCAATAGCGACCGGGTTTGGCGAAAACTTTGAAGGTAAGCGTAAGGTTACTGATGTTGTCAAAGAACGGGAAACGTTACTGCGGAATAATGTAAAGACTGATTTTGATATTCCGACCCACATGCGAAATCAGCAGGCTGCACCGATCCCAACAATTCAGCGGGAAACACCAAGTCGAAGCCGAGATCTTTTTGTTGATGACGACCAGTTTGATATCCCAACATTTTTACGGCGGCGGGTTGATTGATTAACCTCGCGAAGCTTTAAGTTCTGCCATTTTTCGATGAAGAGTGGCGGGAATAAACACGTCTGGCGTGTTGTACGTTGGAGGTATGTTTGAGCAGTTACAAATGTGATGTGAGCCGGTTCTCCGCCCGGTAGATGTACAGCGTTTCTGTATATTTTAATCAGTTCCCTGACGACTCCCTCGTCACCGGGGGCCGCTTTTGCGGCCCCTTTTTTCTTGCCATGTCGCGCTTCATCAATGTTTCTTCCAGCAGCTATCTGTGCTTTGTAGAATTATTTAATGGTAAAAATTTCTTTTATTGAAAGATTTAATTAGTGTTGACAAATGCACAATTTGTGCTGTAATTTTTAGTCTGGTAGTTCTGCAATAAACACATTAGGTTTGGTGACTTTATTGGTCATACATCTCGTTTGTTGAAAGGTTCTTTACATGAGACGCTTATTGGTGGTTTCTTTGGTTGTGATTTTCTTAACAGTTACAGCTAGTTTCAGTGCTGCAGTGGATAAACAAATTGTCGCTGGGGCTGGACCCTCCACCGTTGTTGTGACGAAATTTTTTCAACAATTTGGTCAACTGCCTGTTGCAGAAGGTTATGAATTCATCATCCCTGAGCGTTCTGCAAAGCACGCAGGGGGGATCAAGTGCAGCAATGAAAATCTTTTTGGCCGCACGGGTCGGCCGTTAAATGCTTCAGAACTGGAACTGAATAAAGGTGAAATTTACCTGGCAAAGGTTCCTATTGCTTTTGCCATTGGTGAGAAAGTTGGGATTTCAGACCTCTCACTGGAGCAGCTTAAGGCAATCTATACCGGCAAAATTACCAATTGGCAGGAAGTCGGTGGTCAGGACGCTGAAATCGTCATTGCCGGACGCGAAAAAACTGAGGCGCTCTTTAGTGTGTTGAAGCAGGAGCTACCATTCTTTGAAGATGCCAAGTTCGATAAAGTTCTAAAAAAGGATCATCAAGTTGTAAATTTTTTAACCTCTCCTCAAGGCGAGTACGCCATTGGTTTTGGTGCTAAACCAAACTTTTCCACTTTGAAAGTTCTTGATGTCGATGGTTTTTCAAGCGGTGTAAATGTTGGGCTTGTCTACGATGAAAGTGTTAAAGAGCACCAGATTGTCACGGCAGTAAAGCAATATGCAGCTAGTTCCAACTGGAAGGAAAGTGTCAGCTCAGTTGGCTTGTTAGCGGTTGGGAACTAATTCTGAAACTCTGCAGAGGGTTAATCATGGAATTAAGCATACTAGCTCGATCTCTTAACTAT
>CALZLE010000003.1 GCA_945788205.1 uncultured Desulfuromonadales bacterium | reverse complement strand
CCTTTTTCCGCTGCCTTGGCAACAAATTCCTGAACAACATTATCTGGATAGTTGGTGTAACCGACGGCATTAGATCCGCGCAACAACATCTGGAAAAGAATGTTCGGAATTTTCTCCCGCAATCGCTCCAGACGATCCCAAGGATCTTCGCGCAAGAAACGCATCGACACATCGTAAGTTGCGCCGCCCCACATCTCCAAGGACCAGAGGCTGCCACCCAGATGCGCAGTCGCCTCTGCGATACGATCCAAATCGTAAGTCCGGAAACGGGTCGCCATCAACGACTGGTGCGCGTCACGCATGGTGGTATCGGTAATCAGCAACTGCTTGTTTTTCCGGGTCCACTCAGCAAGCCCGGTAGGCCCTTTTTCGCGCAGAATATCGCGGGTACCGCGTGGATGTGCCTGCCCGTAAGGAATCTCCGGAACATCGGCCTCACGCAAATCCTTGTAATGCAGTTTTTTCTCCGGGGCAATACCGGGATAGCCGTTAACTGTCGTGTAACCAATATAGTTGAGAATCTTGTTGGCACGGTCTTTCTTGACCTTTAAGTCAAAAACTTCCGGATGCTTTTCGAGGAACGAGGTATCACAAGTCCCCTCCAGAAAAACCGGGTGAGTGATTACCTTTTCCAAGAAACCGATGTTGGTCTTCACACCACGAATACGGAACTCCTGAAGGGCCCGATGCATAGTACGGGCGGCGCACTCAAAGCTTAAGCCCCAAGTCGAAACCTTGACCAAGAGCGAATCGTAATGCGGAGTAATCAATGCACCAGCATAACCGGCAGCCGCATCAAGTCGAACACCAAATCCAGCAGCGGTGCGGTAAGCTTTGATGGTACCGAAATCAGGTGAAAAGCTATTGGCCGGATCTTCAGTCGTAATCCGCGACTGAATCGCATAACCGCGCAGTTCAATATCTTTCTGAGATTTGATACCGATACAGGGATCAGACAACTTGTGGCCTTGAGCAATCAAGATCTGAGCCTGCACCAGGTTGCGCATCGTCACCAACTCGGTCACCGTGTGCTCAACCTGAATTCGCGGATTAACCTCAATAAAGTAAAAGTTCTGATCCTTATCCATCAGGAACTCGACAGTACCGGCGTTACGGTAATTGACAGCACTGGCGAGCTTCAGAGCGTAAGCACATAATTCTTCGCGCTTCTTTTGGGTCAGATAAAGAGACGGTGCAATCTCGATGACTTTTTGATGACGACGCTGGATTGAGCAATCGCGCTCGTAGAAATGCACCAGGTTGCCATGGGTATCGCCGAGTATCTGCACTTCAACGTGCTTCGGATTCTCGATATATTTTTCCAGAAAGACGGTCGCATCACCAAAAGCAGCTTGAGCCTCAGAAGCCGCACTGCGAATACCCTCAAGCAACTCTTTCTTGTTGTTGACCACACGCATACCGCGGCCACCACCGCCGGAGCTGGCCTTAACAATGATCGGATAACCACAATCTTTGGCAAAGATCAGTGCTTCCTCTTCTGTTTCAACCGGGTTTTCAGTGCCAGGAACAATCGGTACGCCTGCCTCAATAGCAACATGTCGACCGGAGATTTTATCTCCGAGCTTACGCTGAATTTCCGGGGTGGGGCCAATAAAGGTAATACCAGCGCGCTCACAAGCCTCGGCAAATTCGGCGTTCTCCGACAGGAACCCGTAACCGGGGTGGATTGCATCGACGTCCTTTTTACGAGCCAGGTCGATGATTTCATCGATCGCTAGGTAGGCGTCAATCGGCCCCTTGCCCTTACCGATCTGATATGCCTCGTCTGCTTTGTAGCGATGCAGGGAAAGCCGGTCCTCTTCCGAATAGATCGCGACAGTTGAAATTCCCAGCTCGGTACAAGCGCGGAAAATCCGAATGGCAATCTCACCGCGGTTAGCCGCCATAATTTTTTTGAACTTCGTTACACCCATTGCTTCTTCCTCTCCGAAATCGATTTATGATTAACAAATTTGTGATATTTTGAGATGACTAAAAAAATTCACTAAAACTAAATTTATCTGTAATTTCGACTGGTTACGGTTTTAATGTTCCGCCATAGAAACAGAAACTGCCCTTTCATGTCAAGCTAGAATACTGTTCTATTTCTTACAGATTTGGTTGAAGAGGGAGGGTCAGACAGACATATCGATGGTTAAATTAATGTGAATTCAACAGATTACAGTAGAATGAATATTTACCATATCTGGACTGTGGTGCGCAAAAAAAATGGTAAAACCATTTATTTTTCTTCTTAGGCGTGGATATCGAGTCGTGAAAAACCGGGAACAACGTTCATTTCAGGCGAAATCGGTTCCGGCCGGTCTACTTTAGCGTGGATGAAACCACTCTCGCCGTCGCGATTTTCACCATCAACCTCAGAAGATTCCTGGCCAACAGCCTTCAACTCTTCTGACATGTCTTCCGAAAGTTGTGCATGCGCCTTAGCTGCCATCGCCTGAGCGCGTTGTGCGACTTTCATATCCTGAGCTGAGGGCTCCGCCGGAGCCAAAGCTGCAGCACGAACCTGCTGAGCTTTCTGAAGTGTTGCCAACGGATCACCAGAGACCGGCGAGACATCAATACTGACTTCACCACCAACCGCATAAGTCTGACCGTCTGGACCGCGTTCAAACGTATAGCTCGGCGCACCGGAATAGGCTCCACCAGCGGCAGCATGAGCCGCTTCATGGACACGGACTTCACGATCGCGAGCCTGCAGCTTTCGAATTTCCTCTGCCTCTTGGCTCAGCTCAAATGAATCGCGCTTACGACCGTCTGCCCCGACCTCATCTTGACCAGGCATAGTTCTCACCTGCCTAGAATCAGTGATCTTCCCCTCATGCTCGCTATTAGACGTAACAGTACCAAACCGATTGGCCTGTTCTTCTGATTGATTGACCGTATAAACAGCAGCTTGTGGGTTTAAACCATCCAACATATCAGCCTCTTAACGACAGGACAGAAATTTACTTTAAAACTATCTCATACCCTTGAATTAATTTCAACCAATCTAATCCGATAAGCCCTAACCTATTAATACTTGAAGAGTTCATAATGCCCATGATATTGTACGTCAATGAAATGACGCTCCATCCGCTGGAGGTTTCAGATGTCACACACAGCACAAATCCTATTGATTGATGATGAGAAAGAAAGCTGCCAAGCCCTCTCCCTTTTGCTCAGCCGAGCAGGTTATCACGTTGAGAGCTGTCACTCTGGCGAACAGGCGCTCGCAAGGCTTAAGAAACAGAACTATGAATTGATCATCAGTGATCTGTTTCTCCCAGGCATCAGTGGCATAGATATTCTCAAACGAGTCAAAGAAGACTTTCCGCAAACCTGCTTCATTCTCATCACCGGGAATGCTTCGGCAGAAACTGCTGTTGAAGCAATGAAAGAAGGGGCTTTCGACTACATCACCAAACCGTTTAATTTCGAACGCCTCAAATTGCAGGTCGCAAAGGCGTTGGAAAAAAGCAAACTGGTGATTGAAAACCAATATCTTCGCCAACAACTGCGCCGAAAATTCAAGTTCGACAATATCATCGGCTCCAGTCAAGCCATGCAACAAGTTTTTACCCGGATGGAGAAAGTCACAGAAACCGATTCGACTATTCTGATTCTCGGAGCATCCGGAACCGGCAAAGAACTGGTCGCCAAAGCAATTCACTTTAACGGTGCCCGAAAAGATAAACCATTCATTGCCATCAACTGTGGTGCCATCCCCGCCGAGCTACTCGAATCTGAACTATTTGGCCATACCAAAGGCTCCTTTACCAGTGCTGTTGCCGATAAACCGGGCAAGTTTGAGGTTGCGAATGGCGGCACTATTTTCCTTGATGAAATTGGCAACATGCCATTACAGCTGCAGATGAAACTTCTGCGCGTACTCCAAGAACATGAATTCGAGCGGGTTGGCTCCAGCCGCAGAATTCGG
>CALZLE010000002.1 GCA_945788205.1 uncultured Desulfuromonadales bacterium | reverse complement strand
GTGTTCTTTAAGTATTTCCTCGCCCGCTCTTGATTTTGTCGCTTCGCGGAGAGCATTGATAACTTTTGCGTCGTATTTTCCTGAGGTGTCGTCAAGAATGCCGAAAACGTCGTCGCGTGATTTTGCCGGGCGATAAGAGCGTGGTCTGAGCATCGCAGAAAAACTGTTACTGACCGCCAGAATTCTCGCCGGTAGACCGATTTCATCCCCTGAAAGCCCCTGCGGATAACCACTTCCATCAAGCAGTTCGTTCATCTGTTGAATGCTTTCTAAAATTGGCAGATCGAATTCAATATCGTGTAAGATTTTTGCGGAGTGCTCCACATGTTTTTCCATCTCTTTTTTCTCTTCTTCAGTAAGAATCCCCGGTTTTTGCAGGAGCTCGGAATCGACAAATATTTTGCCGACCTGTGACAGGAATGAAGCTGTTTCGACTGTTGCCACAACCTGTTTGGAGCAGCCGAGTGTTTTGGCAATTTCGACGGAAAGGGCACTCATCAACCGTGAGTGGCCTGCCAGGTGCGGATCGTTTAGTTCGACGGTTTTTGCCAAGGCTTCAATCGTTTGTCGGGTGCTGCGCTCGCTTTTCTGTTGCTGTTCGATAATCTCCGTGACATCACGGAATGTTGAAATGATCCCGTTTAGCTGTCCTTCCGGGTCGATAAATGGAACTTTAGATATCTGGAAATGGTGGAGTTCCGAAAGCAGGTAGATTGATTCATTGATCGTTTCCGGCTCACGGCTCTCGATGACTTTGCGGTCAGAGGCGGCAAGTCTTTTGGACGTGTCAAAGCCGAAGATGGCTGCATCGTCAAGCCCGATCAAATCATCCTGGGTTCGGCCGACAGCTTCGGCGAAAGCTGGATTTACATACCGATATTGACCGGAATTATCCTTCAGGCCGATGTACTCAGAAAGGTTGCCATTAATGCTGTCGAGCAGTTGTCGCTGCTTTTCAATCTGTTCGGCCAATCGCTTGAACTGGTTGGCCATTTTTCGATGCTCGGTACCGATCAGTTTCCACCAGAGGGCACCAACCAGGAGCAGGAACAGCAGGCTCGTGAGGGTGAACAGGCCGATCGTCATCCGTTGGAAGTCCCCCAGAGAAGAAAGGCTGATCGTTAAATCGATCTCTTGTAGAACCCACCAGTCGAGATCTGGAACTTTCAGCGCCAACGAGTAGACCTTGGTCTGTTCTCTCAGGGCGTCTCGGTCAGCAAATGGCAACTGCTGACCGATGAAAATGGGTTTCTGGGTCAGGGGGATTAATTCACCTGGGAGCCAGGGGACTAGTTCGGCATAATCGTCATTTTTGTGCTGCAGGAGTCGGGTTCGTTCCCCTTCTTCTGTCAGTGAGGACGGAGAGAGGATTTCACTGATCTTCCCTGAAACATTTTTGCTCAGTTGCAGCACTGCAACAGCCTGTTGCTGTTGTGGATCAGCCTGGGGGGGAAGAATCGGCAGATAAAAATGCAGAATCAAACCGTTTCCAGAGGCTTCCGTTGGGGAAAAAATAATCCGATTTTCGCTGAGTGCGGTTTTCGCCTGTTCAATCTGCTCCTTGGTGAGTGCAGTCGTGCCGGCATCGGTGGCGATGAAAGAATGGCCGGATCGGTTGATCACCCGTCCGGACAAAAAGTCTGAATACTGGGTGAACTCACGCAGCATGTTTTCCATCAACGGCAGCTGAGCCGCAAGTTGCTGAATGTCGTCACCATTTGCTCCTGTTTCGGAGAGGGGTGAGGTCAACAGCAGGGACATATCCGCTTCGATCAGATCAATTTCTGCTGCGTAGAGCTTGAACAGGTCAGAATGGGTGATTCGTTTGCCCTGTTCTGCAAGGCTGGAAAGCCAGACTGAAATGACGTCGACCCGACCTTTGGCGAGCACCTCCAATCGTTTTTCAATGGTACTTTCCAGTTGCTGCCGCTTGTTTTCCAGCCCCCAGTTGATCAGGAAAAGTGCCAGGGAAACGACCAGCAGGAGAACCCACAACCCGAGTCTGAGCAGGTGTTTTTTTTGCTGCAGCGGTGCCTGAGTGTCCGTGGCCAGTGCTTCGGCAAAAATGTCATTTTTAGCCCTTTGAGTCGACATATTAAGGCCCCTTCTTTCTTTGTGTATTTAACACGCCGGTAAATTTTCGAATATGTGCCCAGCGGTACTCTTCGTTAACCGAGTACTGCGGTTGGTAGTGTTTGTAACGGCTGTGCGGTAAGACCAGATCGGAAATACTGTCGAGGACGTAGATCTGCTCATCCAGAAAAACCACCAGAACCGCATGCCCCAAGTTACGAATCATGTCTTTTAAAACCACAATCCGTAAATTATCAGCCGGATAGCCGAGTTGCCGTAGGGCAAAATATTTGCTGATGCTGTAGTCTTCACAATCGCCGGAGAACTGCATAAACTCTTTTGGGGTCGCCCAGTAATCACGCAGACCATAGGTTTCCAGGTCGAGACGATAGGGCCAGCGATTGAAGAACTGATTGACCCATTTCAGTCGCTCAAGGCCGTCAATTGTGTTGGCCTTTTTGTGCATCTGTTGCCAGCTTTGCGCCGTTGAATCGCAGGTTTCGGTGGCGCTGGAACATTCCTTAAATCTTTTGACCTGTTTTTCAGCCGCGGCAACGATCTGTACCCATTTTGGCAGCGCTTTCAGTGAACCGCGAAATTCGACGGTGTTGAACAGTTCAGCTTTTTTGCCGTGGGCGTTGTCTGGCTTTGCAGCAGCAGGTGCGGGTAGCACCAACAACACGAGCAAAAAAAACAATCTGCAGGCCCGATAGAAACTTCTTTTGGGATGCTGATAGTTCTGTTGAAAATGGATGACCATCAACGCTCCCTGAGAGCATTCTGTTTGGCTTTGAGAATCGGCTTCAGGAGGTAGTCGAGAACAGTTTTCTGACCGGTCAAGATGTCGATGCTGGCGGTCATGCCTGGAATGATTGGCAGGTTAGCACCGCGGTAAGACAGGGCGTTGGTTTTGGTTCGCAGTTTGACTTTGTAGAAACTTTCCTCTTCGTTTTCGCCCTGAATGGTATCAGCACTGATCTGTTCGACGACTCCTTCGAGGCCACCGTAAATCGAAAAATCATAAGCAGTGATTTTGATCATCGCCTGCTGACCGGGATGGAGAAAAGCAATGTCTGCTGGCCGGATCCGCGCTTCTATCAGCAGAGTGTCGTCGAGCGGGACAACTTCCATAATCGCTTCGCCCGGACGGATGACGCCGCCGATAGTGGTGATGTTGATCTGCTTGGTGGTGCCGCGCACCGGAGAACGAACGTCGGTACGGGTGACTCGATCCTTACCCGCAGCGATTGTCTCCTGCAACGATTCAAACTCTGCCCGCCGGCGACTCAATTCGTTGAGTGCCTCCGAGCGAAATTCTGCCTTGCGTTGTTGAATCCTCTGCTTTGCTTCCTCGGCTGCCTGCCGGACCCGCGGTAAACCCAACTGCAACGCTTCGAGATCGCCGCGTAAGGTGATGACCTCTCGCTGCAGCTTCAGGTAATCAACTTCTGGGTAGAGCTGTTGTTTCCACAGAGGTTTGGCAATGTCGAGCTGTTTTTGTGCCACGGCCAAGCTCTGTTGCAGCTGCTTTTGCCGGCCCTTCATTTCGGCGATTTCCTGCTGCTTCTGACTCTGCTGCGCCTTCATCGCACGCAATTCGCTATTCAGTTCTAGTTGCCGAGAGTTGAAGATATTTATTTGATCTTTAATCAGCTGCGGATATTTGGCGAATTTATCGGGAAATTTCAGCTTCGAATCGTCCGCTTCAGTCGTCAGGCGAATAATTGCGGCTTCATGTTCGATCGCTTGCTGGGATGCGTCGCGAAACTGACTCGCGGCCAGGGTGTTGTTGATTCTGACCAGAATGTCGCCTTTTTGGACAATCTGGTTTTCTTCGACCAAAATTTCCTCAAGGATTCCCCCCTCAAGGTTTTGGATAACCTGCACCCGTTGGGAGGGAATGACTTGCCCCATGCCGCGGGTGACTTCATCGATCTCAGCCTGATTGGCCCAAAAGAGAAACGTGCCGAGCAGGAGAAAGATCGTCAATGACAGGATATAGGCGAAGTTGTGACCGGTGTTATAGATGGCAGCGTCGCGGGCATCCATAAAGTCGAGATCGCTTTTTTCGACCCCGGATT
>CALZLE010000001.1 GCA_945788205.1 uncultured Desulfuromonadales bacterium | reverse complement strand
ACATCTTTGAAGATTTCACTCAGGCTGACACATCCACGACCCGCAAGTTTGGCGGGACCGGTCTGGGTACGACCATCTCCAAAGAGCTAACAGAGTTGATGGGGGGTAGCATCGGCCTTGAAAGTGAGCAAGGAAAAGGGACATCTTTCTGGGTCAAGCTGAGCTTCGAGACCCCTTGTGAAGAGAAACATTCTCTGTTGCGCCATGAAATTGATCTTGAAAATATTCACGTTCTGTTGGTGACCAGCAATTCGTCGAGTTCTTTTGTGTTGTCCGAATACATGCAAGCCTGGGGCTGTACTGTTACCGACCTGCCGGCCTACATGAAGCACATCCTCGATGACGATAACTCACCCATGTTTCAGAACCCGGTCAACCTGATCATTGCCGACTTACAGATGATGGAAATGGGGGGAAGTCTGGTTCTTGAAAGCATCAAAGAAAACGAAACACTTCGAAATATTCCTGTCATCGCTTTGACCTCCATCGGCCAGAAAGGTGACGCAGAAGTGTGTCGAAAGATTGGTATCGACGGCTACCTGCCAAAACCGATCCGGCAGGATGACCTGCACAAAGCGATTCTGATTGTTTTAGGCATGGCAAAAGAAGAGCAGCAGGAGAACAAACCACTTATCACCAGGCATATTCTGCGTGACGAAACGCTGGATAAAATCAAAATACTCCTCACCGAAGACCACCCGACCAACCAAAAAGTTACCAGCAAGCATCTTATAAATGCGGGCTATGATGTCACGATTGCCGAAAATGGTCATGTCGGACTGGAAAAATTTAAAAGCGAATCGTTCGATCTGGTTCTTATGGATATCGACATGCCGGTCATGAATGGTTTTGAGGCAACAGCAGCAATTCGTGAATATGAAGAAAAAATTATCTCAATGAGTTCGCAGCAAGCTGTTAGCACTCAGCAAAAAACCCCAATTGTCGCAATGACCGCCCACGCAAAAGTAGAAGATCGTGATGATTGCTTGAAAGCGGGCATGGATGACTATGCGACCAAGCCAATCCGGAAAAATGAGCTGCTGAGCATTGTAGAAAAATGGACCCAGAATAACCAAACGTCTTCGCAACAAAAGATTGAAGTTCCGTCAGAAATTGACAGCAACACGGAAACAGAAGAAAAAGCGATCGATTATAGTGCTGCTCTCGAAGAGTTTGATGGTGACGAAGATTTCCTGAAATCAGTTCTCGATGGTTTTTTTGAGCATTCCGAAAGGCAGCTGGCCAACATTACCGCAGCGATAAAGAATGAGGATGCAGAAATCGTTAGAAAAGAAGCCCACGCGATTAAGGGTGGATCAGGCAACCTGATGGCAATACCCCTGTCGAAAGCCGCAAAAAAACTGGAGGAAGAAGCCTCCGAAAATCAAATTGAAAAGCTACCGGAAACCTTTCAACTGGTCCGAAATGAATTTATGAGACTCGAAACCGAACTGAATCAAATTTAGCTCTATTCGAAAGGAGCGAAGTATGAAAATCCTGGTTGTTGATGATGAATTTGTCAGTCTCAAAAAGCTGACCCTGTTTCTGCAGGATAAAGGAAAAGTTGATGCGGCAACGAGCGGCGAACAGGCCGTCGAATTGTTTATTAAAGCTGAGCAGGATGGTGCCCCATACGATCTGGTGACTCTGGATTTCGACATGCCTGGAATCAGCGGCCCGGAAACAGCGGAACAAATTCGTCGCTATGAAGAGGATAATGGTATTGCGTCACTGCATGCTTCAGCAAAAATCCTGATGGTCACCGGTATGAGTGATGGAAAAAGCATCATGTCGTCATTTAAGGGGGGCTGTGAAGGTTACTTAAAAAAGCCATTTAACAAAGAAGAGATACAGAAAAGTCTGAAAAACATCGGTATCTGATCGGAAAAACTCTCACGACAGTGCAAATATAAGTTCCATTGCCGTGAGAGTTTATACCTGTCAGACAAAAGCGCCTGTCGGATAATCGACCGGCGCTTTTGTTCTCTGCTGGAATCTATGGATTATAATTCACAATCCCATTTGGCCACCGCATTTAAATAATTCTCCATGCCGTGATCTTGAATACCGTCTAGTCCAATCTCTCCAATTTCACTCACGATGCCGTCTATTGAATCGAGAAAACGTAGCCAGAAGCCGGGGTCTCTGTGAAGTGTCTTTTCTTCTGAGATATAGAGATAAGAGCCGACATGGCTGTAGCCCATCAGTCGGGCGGGAATACGGGTCACGATGTCGTTGTTATTCTGGAAGCGGAAAAATTTAGACCCGGCATCAGCATTGAAAATCCGCGAGGTTGCCAGTGTCATCGCGCGTGGCTGGCCAAAGGTATAGGCAGAGGTAAAGGGAAGATCAGCGTGGATCAGCTTGGCAGCGGCAACCGTTGCCATTGCGCCTCCAAGGCTATGACCGGTCAGAAACAGAGGGCGGCGCTTTTGTAACCGCAGCTGCTGGTAGCGTTCAAACAGTGGATCCCAGACATCGTTGAGTGAATTCCAGAAGCCACGATGAAATTCACCGAACAGCACCTTTTCGGAAAAAACGTTAATATTATCGAGCCAGTCAGCGATTTCATCGGTTCCGCGAAAAGCCAAGCAGAAGTAGTTCTGGTGCTCAATCAGGGCCGCTTGGGCACTTTTATGATTTGTCCCGAGAACAGAGATAAAGCCACTGTCTTCCGCTTGAAGATCGGCAAGAATAGCCGCTTCATCCGGCGCGTCATCGGCTTTTTTCAGGTAGACAATTTTGGCGATTCTCGCCATCCAGTAGGCTGTTTCGCGGTTCAGGCTGGCCTTATAAGGATCGATAGTTTTCATTTGTGCCTCCGGTGTTTTGAAAAATAATGCGTGTAAAACAAAAGAGATACAGCCATTCGGCCGTTCATGTCTTAATGAAAAAAGTATGCAGTAGATATGTTGTAAGTCAATAGAAGAGGAGTGAAGTTATTCTGTGAAAGGTGAGAAAGATGCATATTCTGATGAATTCCGCCACATGTTCTGATCGCAAACCCGCCATCAATTCTTGCATGAAAACTGCCACTGATTCTTGCATCAAACCCACCACCCCATATCAGAAACATTATAGGATTTGGAGGGGGATCGGAACATCTGAAAACTTAGAACATTTGAGATTAGAAAAAAGAAGCCCCGACTTGAGCGGGGCTATTAAATTACTAGTTTTGATAAAGACTTCAGCAGCCACCTCGTGTGCGTGCAATGCCTCTTTCATGCAGCCATTCTGCAATAAGTCCTGAGGCACAACCGACCCCGGCATCAACTGAAATGGCAGATACGGGGCAGTTGCGGGCGCATGCACCACATTCTATACAAGCGTTCAGATCAATGATTTTAGCCCGACGTTCATTCAGGATAAAAACCCCATGGGGGCAAACCTCTAAGCAGCGACGACAGCCGATACATTTATCCTCATCGAGCTTAAGAGTTGTAACTTCTTTTAGATATCGGAAATTGTGCATTATATCCTGCTTTGGTTGTTATGAATAAAAAGACCAGGCTCCTGCAATTGCAGAAGCAAATAGCGCTGTAGCCATCAGTGGCAAGGAAATGCGCATTTCTTTGCGAACTCCGGAGCGCGAGGTAAAAGGAGTACTCCCTGTGAATTTCATAGCATAAAAAGAGCTAACTGTTGAGAGGGCCAGAATAATACTGATACTCATAGGAACGCTGTGGCCTACTCCGCTCCACTGGCGCCAAATTCCTGACCAGAGCAAACCTGTTAGAAAACCCTTGAACGCAAAGCTCGCACCGGGCAACCAAGGAAGAAAAATGGGAACAGCGACGGTGCCGACTCCTACCGCACCAAGGAAAGCAATGCAGTACGTCAATCCTTCATAAATGGTGGAGAACCACCAACCAGACAACAATAGTAGAAATGCTACAGGTATTGTGAATTTGAAGGATTGAACAAACTCTATTGGAATCAGAGCTATTCTTTCGGGCATGCTAAAGGTCAATTGTTGCATGGTCGGAGTCGTGACCATTCCCGAATCAAGGTATTCAGGGAGATCAGTGGCATCTATTGTCGCATACTGAACCTTAAACCCCGTCAACTTTGCAACCTCATGCGCAGCAACCCCAGGAGCACCAAGAATAGGCAAGTGTATAGATCGATGTTTAACGATTTTTTCCAGATTCGTGTGTTTGAGTTGCCGAACCAGTTCGTTGGTGCCAAATGAACCTTTACCGGCAGCACACCAGACATTGATCCCAAATGTTTCCAGAACCAAAAGCCAGATATTCTGTCCGTCAAGACTCCTACGAACAAGATCATAACTCATCTTGTAGTTAGCTGTGACAACAACAGGAGATCCTGAATCTGGAGATCCTATTGCATAAAGACCTGATGGAACCATGTAGGAGTTCCTGCCTATTCCCCAGCGAGCTTTCCACCGACCGAGGTGGTCTCGAAATCGCAGATTACTAGAAATTTGCGGTATGTTTCTAACGGGCGTTTTCAGCCATGAAAGAAAGCCCGGCACTTGATCTGATATTTCTCCGCCACCGGCGGAGATAGGAGGGCCTCAACAGGGAGGTTTTTCTATCTCATTCAAAGTCGGTTCCATACTCTCTCCAAGCGGATTATTAAGAACCCTGATAGAGAAATATTATCACATCTCAACCAGAATGAATGTCTCCTTCCGGACCACATCCGAGGATTATTTTAAAATTTGGATGCGGCCACGGGACGCGGAAGCCCCGGCGTGAACCTGGGCTTCAATTTAGCAGCAGCCCTCTTTGCCGGCTGGATTCGCAGACTTTTTAGATTGTATCCAGAGCCAAGTTGCCAAGATTGAAACTGTGGAGAGCAAAGCGATTAGCGGTTTAGCAAATGGCAGAAAAGCAGCGCCAAAAAGATTGAGCCAAACGATTAACATTGGAGAACCACAGCAGCCGATAAGAAAACAGCCCGCCAGAAGCAAAGCTCCTGAAAATCCGAGGCCGCCAAGAGCCACCCTGCCTGTTGTCTTACAGCTGCTCCACCAATAATGTCCCATGGCATAGCAGACAAAGCCGAGCGAAAGAGCGTAGGAGTAGCCCAGCCAATAGTGTTGACCTTCAAGATAGAGTTCCAGCCAGGAAGCTTCGACTGGCAACAAAGCCCACCCGGATTGGTCCGGATCCTGTTCAGGAAACAGGCCGATCCAGATGTAGTGCACAGCTAAAGTCACCGAGAAAATCAGTACCGGAAGTCTCCACTGTCGAAACGGGGAAGCCATCTATTTTTTCAATTTTTCCAAGTTTTCAGCCACAAACAGCATTTTCCCCTTATCTTCGCCGACAACCCCCTTTATCAGCAGCTGTTCCTTCAGTTTCGGCATGTTCCCGGTCCAGCTTACCGGCAGTATCAGTTTGGCGCAGGTCACCGAATTGCACTCCGCATATTCCTTTCGGTCGATCAGGCCCAGCAGCTGATTCTCGGGATAGACTTGGGCGACGACTCCCTCTATTTGGACGTTGCCAGGATATTGAGCCACGTTCTGCATCAAGTCACGGACACTTATACTTCCAGAATCCGCACCTATGGCAAGCGCCAGTGAAGCGAGAGACGCAAAGATGAATAACGAAATGAATAATCGGCTAGGTCTAAGCATGTAATGCCTCGCATCGAGCTAAAGTTAAGGAATTAATACTTGACCATTGTAGTCAAAAACCCAAAGAGAAGGAAGGTCATTTCCTTTCCCGTACGTCCTCTTTGCCCGTCCGTAGTTTTGGGCGGCTGTTTTAATATCAGAATCAGTGACAGGTTTGAAGCAAGAGCTGGTGGTGGGTTTAGGCAAGAATATGCAAGAAAGAGGCAAAAGCAAAGCCTGTCAGATTATCCTGGCAGGCTTTGTTGCTTTTATTTGCGAGTAAAGAACTAGCAGGCCCAGCAGTAATCATCTCCCTCAACCGCTTCGGAAATCGCTGAGAGGAAAGATTTTTCGTTCGGGTCTTTGATGACTTCTGACAGGCCATGGTTGATCGACCAGCTGGTTCCGCAGACACGACATTCCAGAATCCCTTCATTGAATTGCTCAGAATGCAGATTGATCTGCTGATGTTCGTGATTGTTACAGACAGGACACTTCATAACTTCCTCCTATGTTAGATGTGATTATAAATCACAACTATTGGTTGGCGACGCTCGAAGTATACTCCTGTGAATCAGTGATACAAGCTAAATTTAGCAAAAAATATCGATAAAACAACATGTTAGAAACGCTTTCCGTTTTGCTGAGTAGATCATTGGTTTATGCACAAACGGTTTAATCAGAGGGAAATTTAAAGATGCCTATAAGTATCTAAAAATATTTGAAATACTGGTTTTAATCAGTAAATTGATAGTTTGTAATTTGT